>NC_019753.1:3000000-3225000 GCF_000317495.1 Crinalium epipsammum PCC 9333 | reverse complement strand
ATTGTAATACTTTGTTCCCTACCTGTGGTTCTGTCTAAGGCTGTTACTTGTAAAATCCCATTAGCATCAATATCAAAAGAAACCTGTATTTGAGGTACACCTCGTGGTGCAGGTGGAATACCAGTGAGCTTAAATCGCCCTAATGACTTATTATCTGCTGCCATTTCGCGCTCACCTTGGAGGGCATGAATTTCTACTAAAGTCTGATTATTTTGTGCTGTAGAAAAAACATCAGCGCGACGTGCTGGAATTTGGGTGTTGCGGGGTAGGAGCTTTTTCATTACACCGCCAATTGTTTCCAGTCCTAATGATAAAGGTGTGACATCCAGCAGTAGCACATCATTGATATCACCTGCTAGTATTGCTGCTTGAATAGCAGCACCTACACCGACAACTTCATCAGGATTAACATTTTGATTCGGTTCTCGATCAATTAAACTGCGAACCAACTGTTGTACTAAGGGGATGCGGGTAGAACCACCTACTAAAACTACTTCGTCAATTTGAGCAGGTGTCATGCGTGCATCTGATAAGGCGCGTTTGACAGGATTGCGTAATCTGCTGATTAAATCTCCACAGAAGTCTTCAAACTGCGCCCTAGTTAACCGAGTTTCTAGATGTTTTGGTCCATCTTCTGTGGCGGTGATAAATGGTAAGTTTATGTCAGTGACGGTAACACCAGAAAGTTCAATTTTAGCTTTTTCTGCGGCTTCTGTTAATCTTTGTAAGGCTTGGCGATCGCGCCTTAAATCTACCCCTTCCGTTTCTAAAAACTGATCTGCTAGCCAGTCAACAATTTTTTTATCAAAATCGTTACCACCTAGCTGAGTATCGCCACTCGTAGCTTTGACCTCAAATACTCCATCACCAACATCTAGGATAGAGACATCAAATGTGCCACCTCCGAGATCAAACACCAGGATCGTTTGATTATCCTGTTTGTCTAATCCATAAGCTAAAGATGCTGCCGTTGGCTCATTAAGAATTCGCATTACCTCTAGCCCTGCGATCCTACCAGCATCTCGCGTTGCTTGCCTCTGGGAGTCGTTAAAATACGCAGGAACTGTAATTACTGCCCCTGTGACTTGCTGCCCTAAGTAGCGACTAGCTTCGTCTGCCAGTTTTCGCAGGATCATTGCTGAGATTTCTTCTGGGGCAAATTCCTTCTTCAGCCTGGGGCATTTAATTTTTATACTGCCTTCTTCATCTTTACGGATAGTGTAAGAGACTTGCTTTGACGGCGGGTTGAGTTCACCATATTTGCGACCCATAAAGCGCTTCACGGCATAGAAGGTGTTTTGCGGGTTGGAAATTCCTTGCCGCCGTGCCATTTGCCCCACTATGCGTTCTCCGTCTTTATTGAAACCAACCACGGAGGGAGTCGTCCGCATTCCTTCTGAATTAGCAATCACGACTGGCTTTCCGCCCTCCATGACGGCTACTACTGAGTTAGTTGTACCCAGATCTATGCCGACTACTTTTCCCATGCGTTGCGGTTCTCCTCGCGTGTTTTATAACTTAATGTTGAGAACATTTGCTGAATTATATTGTATCTTGCTGCTGGTAAATAATACATATACTTTGGCAGCCGTTAAGCTAAGTTGGCTATTTCAATTGCTCGCTCTTCTATCCAGCGTCTTTTCTTGGTTTAACGGATTTTAAGTATCCAACTTGAATGCACATTAGCTTAACATTTCCTACCTCACCACAGGTGAAAATACTTTTTTGAGGTTTTGTAAGTAACGATACCCCATTACAGCCGGAATTGCTGATCTTATTGAATTCACATTTATCTAAATCAAAATTGCTTAAATTTAATTATAAAAGAATGAGATATATTTAAAAAGTCATTAGTTGAATTAAACCAATTTCTTGAAGTTTTTTGAAGAGATCTTTTTTATAAAATATCAGATTAATGAAATAACTTTTATGAATAAAACACAGTAAATAAAATGTACGTAAATATTAGGTTTTACGCTGTATTTCGTAATTAAAAAAATATTGTTGATTGTTAAAATAAGCCGTCATCATCAAAATCATCTGGAGAAAACCAATCGGATCTAGGTCGCCTAGTATCAATTTCATGATCGTAAACAGCATTTTGATATGGAGGATAACAAATACAAAATCTGGTGCGATCGCACTGAACTAAATTCCTGTATCGGGTGTGCAGCATTTCGGCTTTATTTTTCAATCGCTTATAAACTGCCATATTCGGGCAAACAATCACCATTTCAGCCGAATTAGGTTCATAGCAAGTAATTCTCCAGTCGCAGTGGCTAAATACAGCCCTTAAGGAACTATTGAGATTTTCAAAGAAAAATTCTCGCAGTTCTCTAACTTCGGATAAATTTCTGGCAAGTGCTAAATCTTCTTGGCTTAGGGGTTGAGGTGCATCTGGGTTATCGTAGTTCATAATGATTTCCTTAAAGGTTGCGTCTTTATGTAACGAAATGCAAATATAATGAAATCCAGAACATCTGGTTTCCACTCTTTAGGGCAGTAGCAAAACAAATGCGAGTTGCGATCGCTGGGGCAGGTTTAGCTGGTCTTTCTTGTGCCAAATACTTAACTGATGCTGGTCATACCCCCATTATCTATGAACGTCGAGACGTTTTGGGCGGTAAAGTTGCTGCTTGGCAAGATGCCGACGGTGACTGGTACGAAACGGGTTTGCATATATTTTTTGGGGCTTACCCCAATATGTTGCAGTTATTTAAGGAATTAAATATCGAAGATCGATTGCAGTGGAAAGAACACACAATGATCTTCAACCAACCGGAAGCGCCTGGTACTTACTCTCGCTTCGATTTTCCTGATTTACCAGCGCCAATCAACGGGGTTCTGGCGATTCTGGGTAACAATGATATGCTTACTTGGGCTGAGAAGATCCGCTTTGGAGTTGGTTTAATTCCAGCGATGATTCAAGGGCAAAAGTATGTGGAAGAAATGGATAAATATTCTTGGTCGGAGTGGCTGAAAAAGCAAAACATCCCCCCAAGGGTAGAAAAAGAAGTGTTTATTGCTATGTCTAAGGCGCTAAACTTCATTAATCCTGATGAGATTTCTGCAACTATTTTACTTACAGCCCTAAATCGCTTCCTGCAAGAGAAAAATGGCTCTAAGATGGCATTTCTTGATGGTGCGCCGACGGAACGGTTGTGTCAACCAATGGTAGATTACATTACCGAACGTGGTGGGGAAGTAAAGTTAAATGCTCCGATTAAAGAGTTTTTGCTTAACCCAGATGGAACGGTGCGCGGCTTCTTACTACGGGGAAAGAATGGGACAGAGGATGAGGTAATTACTGCGGATGCGTATGTCTCTGCGATGCCTGTTGACCCGTTGAAAGTGATGTTACCCCAACAGTGGAAACAAATGGAGTATTTCCAAAAGCTAGAAGGCTTAGAGGGAGTACCTGTGATTAATGTACATTTGTGGTTTGACCGCAAGCTTACGGAAATTGACCATTTGTTATTTTCGCGATCGCCTCTTTTAAGCGTGTATGCTGATATGAGCAATACCTGCCGAGGCTATGCTAATCCCGATCGCTCGATGCTGGAATTGGTACTAGCACCAGCAAAAGATTGGATTAGTAAATCTGATCAAGAAATTGTAGACGTGACAATGGCAGAATTAGAAAAACTATTTCCTGACCATTTTGGCTCAGAACAGCCAGCTAAGTTGCTGAAATCTCACGTAGTCAAAACTCCCCGTTCTGTTTACAAAGCTACACCTGGACGGCAACAATATCGTCCTGATCAAAAAAGCCCGATCGCTAACTTCTTTCTCACGGGTGATTACACAATGCAACGTTACTTAGCAAGTATGGAAGGTGCCGTACTTTCTGGTAAGCTGACAGCGCAGGCAATTGTAAGTAGCCAGGAGTCAGGAGTGAGAATTGAGGAATTAAATCTTAATACTCAGAACTCAGAAGTACAAATAGCTTAAGCGCCATCATGCCATTATATATTTTGGATGATGAGGAAACTTAGCTGAGTACAAACACTGTTAAATCTGAGTAAGTATCTCTTAATTCCAAATTCATGGCTCTAAAATCTCACATCACCTGTCCCTAGCTCACCTTCATTTCAGCCTGCAACGAATGCTGCAACTGTATAAGTCCCCTTGCATGAGAATGCTGGCCTCTATTGAGGATGCCTACGAAATTTGTCGCCAAATTACGGCTCAGTACGCTAAGACGTTTTATCTCGGCACGCTACTGATGCCGGAGGCGAAACGTCGCGCCATTTGGGCTATTTACGCTTGGTGTCGGCGAACTGATGAGCTAGTGGATGGTGCTGAAGCAACAAGTACTACTCCTGAGACACTTGATCGCTGGGAAGAACAACTAGAAGCTTTGTTTGCTGGACAAGCTTTTGAAGATTCAGATGTGGCTTTGGTAGATACCTTGACTCGGTTCCAATTGGATATTCAACCGTTTCGAGATATGATTGCTGGTCAGCGTATGGATCTATACCGCAATCGCTATGAAACGTTTGAGCAGTTAAATCTCTACTGTTATCGAGTTGCTGGTACTGTGGGATTGATGTCAACCACAATCATGGGTGTAGATACTTCACCGTACACGGCTGCCTGGAACAAAAGTCAAGAAATCTATCTACCTACATCGGAAGCGATCGCACTTGGAATTGCTAACCAATTAACTAATATTCTCCGAGATGTTGGGGAAGATGCCCGTCGAGGTCGCATCTATCTGCCGTTAGAAGAATTAGCTTTATTTAACTACACCGAAGAAGATTTATTAAAAGGTGTGGTTGATGAACGCTGGTGTGAGTTAATGGGTTTCCAAATTCAAAGGGCGCGAAAGTACTATGCTGAGGCAGAAAAAGGAATTAAATATCTTAGTCCTGATGCTCGTTGGCCTGTTTGGGCAGCTTTGATGCTGTACCGAGGGATTTTAGATGCGATCGAGCGTAACCAGTACGACGTTTTCAGCCAACGAGCTTACGTGCCTACACCAAAAAAACTTTTGTGTTTGCCACTTGCCGCGTTGAAAGGGCAAGTCCTTTAAGCAAAAAGTATGCTGAATAAAGGCTAATGCCAACACTTATGCTTGGCATATATTTCTGCGTTTATTTTTAACAGATAGGTGCAGCACGTAGGATAATTTTTAGCACTGATAATACTGAGATAGTAGGAAGATCGGGTTTAATTTAGATTTTTGTAAAACACCTAGAGATAGGTGAACCCGCCCCTACAATAATATTCAGTTATCACCAGAAATACGGGATAGCCGTAACTTAGGCTACAACCAAAGTTTACGACTTGAAATAGTTGGGTTCGTTCCCAAGTTTCCATTTAATATTGCAGCCGATACTTGGCTGCTGTTCTGGGTTAACTGGTTTGTCTGCTAAAACTGCATCAAGAGCGTAACGTAAATCTTTACCTGTAACTGGTTTACCGTTGCTAGGACGGCTATCATCTAGTTGACCCCGATAAACTAAATTGCGATCGCCATTAAACACAAAGAAATCTGGTGTACAAGCAGCCGTGTAGTTTTTGGCGGTTTCCTGGCTTTCATCGTAGCCAATAGGAAAATTAAAACCTTGCTCTTGCGCCATTGCCTTAAGTTGGTCTGGAGCATCGTTAGGATATTTAGTAACATCGTTAGCACTGATTGCTACAATGCCAAGATTGTGATTAGCATAATCTTTACCAAGCTTTGTAAGTTCTGCCTGGATGTGTTTTACAAATGGACAAGGTTGGCAAATAAACATCACCAGTAAGGCTTTTTTATCAGCAAACGTGGAAATTGAAATTCTCTCACCAGATACTACATCGGGTAAGTGGAACTCTGGGGCTTGAGTTCCTAGTGACAACATGGTTGAAGCTGTTAGTACCATAAATTTTATTCCTAAAATTAATTCACTTTGCGTAACTACGGAACTAAAAAGTAGTATATCGGGTCTAAGGTCATGTTGGTATTGCTATAACTATTTATGATTTATAAACATCAATTTACACTAGGAAATAGTGTTAAAACAGCGCATTCTAAAATGTTTGCTACACTGCTGTTAACAGGAATATTATCGTTGGCATCAGGGCTAACTCTACTAGAAATGGTAGTAGCGGCTCCAGCAATTGCTGATACTAATGGTAGTTTGTTACTACAGAACCAGACAGATAATCAAACGACTCAACGTTTAAGATCTCAAATATTTCGCTTGAATAGATTACCCGCGAATATCCTTAATGCTATACGCCAAGATTTAACGGGTAAATCCAGCATTTCTCAATTGACAGTAGTGAGTTATAGTCGGCAAACTTGGACTGATGGCTGTCTTGGTTTAGGTACACTAACAGAAAGTTGCCTCGCAGCAAGAGTTCCAGGTTGGCGCGTTGTTGTATCTGATGGTAATCAAACTTGGACATATCGCACAAATAGCAGTGGAAACACTTTGCGCTTAGAAAATCAAACTACTGGGGGAATTTCACAGGGAAATGTTACTAATGCTGTTTTGCGAGAAGTCTCTCGTAGGACAAGTTTGCCAACTTCAGCTTTCCGTATTGTTGAGTCTCAACGTCGAAATTGGTCAAATGGTTGTTTAGGTTTATCTAGTCCAGGTATTGCTTGTACACAAGCGATCGTACCAGGCTGGAGGATAGTTGTAGCTAATGGGCAACAACGTTGGGTTTATCGCACTAACCAATCTGGATCAGTGGTAAAGCTGGATACAGCCGCTAGTAACATTGGTCAAATACCAAAATCAGTGGTTGATGCTGTTTTGCGTGAAGCATCCGAATATTTGAATTTACCAGTTTCTCAATTACAGATTGTTGAGACGCAAGCGAAACAATGGCCAAATCAGTGCATTGGTATAACTCAAGCTCCTCGCTTATTTTGTGGCTCAGTTTCCCAAGAAACTATACCTGGATGGCAGGTGGTTGTAGCTGGTGGGGAACAACGTTTAGTTTATCGTACTAATGAATCTGGCTCTACGGTAATTTTAGATGAAGCTAGTAGCAACATCGGTGAGGTTGGCACAATCAAACCTACTAGAATGAGTGCTAGTGAATTACCACCACCAATACCCGTTAATGCTGTATTTCGAGCGATAATGAGTGGTGGTATTACTGGGAAAACCTACAAAACCACGCTTTTGAATAATGGGCAAGTTATTCGAGAACTGATTAATAACAAAGGCATCAGTTCTCAGCACCAAACTACTAATATTTCCCCAGAACAGGTAAAAGAGTTTCAAAGCCTATTGGAAACACAGCGATTTTCTCAGTTTGATAGGCTTAATTACGATCTGATGAGGGGGGCAGCAGACAATACCAATGTCACTCTTACCAGCAGATCTGGCACAACCCGCTATGATAATACGAGTCAAGATCCTCTACCTCAAAGGCTAAATAAAGTCATTCAAGCTTGGAATAAAATTGCTAATCGGGGAAGTTTTGGTTTTTGATTGTTCTGAATCATAAAACGAGAGTACCGTTTTGCACAATATCAAAGATATAATGAGCCATTTGTAATTTAGAACAAGGTTCTATTTCAAACTGCCTTTCTTTGTTATCAATCACAATAGCTTTGTTGCGATCGCTACCAAACCCACTATCAGGTTGATCTATCGGATTAGCAACAATAAAATCTAATTTCTTTCTTTGTAACTTTTCTAATGCAGGTGTAACTATATCCCCTGTTTGTGCAGCAAACCCGATTAATGTTTGATGCGGATGTTTGAGATTACCTAATTCTGCCAGTATATCTGGTACAGGTTCTAGGGGTAATGTTGAGGGGAGCGATCGCTTTGCTAGTTTCTCGTTACTATATATACCTGGTTTAACATCCGCTACTGCTGCGGACATCACAATTAAATCTGATAAAGGAAAATTGAGCAGCATCGCCTGTCGCATTTCTTCGGCGCTGACAACTGTGATCGCTTTCATACTTCCTCTTTCTTCCCTCCCATTAGCAATGGCAGGGAAATCACTACTCAGACCAGCAGGTATACTATGAATTAATGTGACGATTGCTCCACGATTTATTGCTGCTTGTGCTAAGGCTAATCCCATTTTGCCAGTAGAAGGATTACCAATAAAGCGCACAGGATCTAAATGTTCCCGCGTTCCCCCAGCACTAATTAATACTCGTTTACCTGCTAAGTCTCGCTTACCTTGAGTATGTAGTAATGATTGTACCGATGCGATAATTTCTGGTGGTTCTGCCATTCTGCCAGCGCCAATGCGATCGCACGCCAACAAACCAGCACCAGGACCAACGCTGTGATAACGTCGGTCTTGCAACAATTGTTGCCAATTACGTTGTACCGCTACTTGTTCCCACATATCAGTATTCATCGCGGGTGCTAGTAATACAGGACTTGTAGAAGCTAATACAGTATTTGTGAGTAAATTATCAGCCAACCCATAAGTTAATTTACCTAGAGTATTAGCAGTTAGTGGCGCAAGTACTACAACGTCTGCCCATTCTCCTAATTCAATATGTAATGGACGACCATTAATTGCTTGCCAAAAATCATCATCTGTGTATGCTTGATGACGAGACAACGTTGCTACTGTTAAAGGCGTAATAAATTCTTGTGCGGAACGAGTAAGAATAACTCTTACTTGTAACCCTGCTTTGAATAGAGATGAAATTACCTCACAGACTTTATAGGCAGCTATTCCGCCACCTATACCAATTAATACCTTGGTTAAGTTTCGATTTTTAGCTGATGCCATTGAGATTAGAAATAAGTTGAGATTTTAAATTCAAAGCTAATACTTATATTTAGATGCGACAAATAAATATTAGCCTTAAATCTAAAATCTGCAATTATGCTTCGTCAAAAGCTTCCAGATCTAAAAGATGGATATAAGGTTCAACCAACTCTGGACGCTGAAAAGCGATCGCTCGCAGAAGATGCCAATCATTCAACCCTTCAAAAGGATTACTATAATCATCACCTTCTAGACGTGCAGCAAGCTGTTCCACGTCTGCTGCTGTGAGAGCAGAAATATTCCGTGTCGAAATGCTTGAAGTTGTCATTGCTCACGCCCCTATGATCACTATCTGTCTCAATTGCTGTACAGACGCAACAGCCTTTTTTATCTTAGCCTCCTTACCTGAAATAGTTAGCTTGAGATATGGTTTGTAACAAAATTTTGTATTAATTCTAAAACTTCTGGTCTAATCTCATGCCCCATATCAAATTCCTGGTATTCAACTGCTACCCCCATTGCTTTTAAAGTGTCGCGTGCTTTCTGGGCAGCACTTAACAGTACAGTTGGGTCAAATCTACCATGCACAATTAATACTGGCGGAAAAGTGCTATAGCTTGTTTGAGTAATTGGATGCAAATATCCGCTTAAAACAACCAAACCTGCTAAAGGCAAATTTAGCCCCACATCCAAAGTCATTGCTCCCCCTTGGGAAAAGCCACACAAAATGGTACGCGACAGAGGAACACCAGTAGAACTTTCTAAAGATTTCAGCCAATCAGTTAAACTTTCTTTGCTTTGTGTTAATTCCTGATGACTTTTTTGAAGTGATTCCTGTGCTTGTGTAAAGGAATACCACATCCGTCCCCCCGATTTTACATAAGGGTGAGGAAAGGGAGCATTAGGAAACAAAAACTGGTAATCATGCAATTTTAACAACGGCGCTACAGATGCTAGATCTTGAGCATTAGCACCCCAGCCGTGCAAGGCTACAACTAAACCCACTGGTGGCTTTGCACTAGCGGGTGGTATGGAAATAACTGATAAAGACAGAGTACTACTCCTAATAAACGCAACTCACCAATTTGAGACACTATTAAAGTGTTCATCTTTAAGAATAATGTGGTGACCCGCGTCGAATTTAATCCACCCTTGGTCTTGTAATTTACTAAAAAGCCGTGTAACTGTAACTCTTGTTGTACAAATAGTATTGGCAATAGTTTGATGAGTCAAACGAACACTTATACGAGTTCCTTCAGCTACAGGTTGACTCATTTCTTGTTTTAACAATAGCAGTAAGCGGTGCAAACGATCTTCAACTCGTCGCTGTCCGGTAATCGCTAACAGTGCCTCTGTTTGTCGCTGCCGTCGGACTAATTGTGGCAATATTGCCTGAGATAAACTTGGAGTAGCTTCTATTTCTCGCAGAGCAAACCACTTCAAGTATACATTTGATACGGCTTTTGCATGATAAGTAGGTAAGGAAGTTAACCACTGACCAAAAAACATCGAAGGACTTGCCCAACCAAGTAGTACCTCTGCTCCATTACTGCAAAATGTATTAAATTGCACTAAACCTTGAGATACCTGCCACATTCCCTGGGGTAGTAGCGGAATTTCTTCCTCTTTGGCATAAAAGTGTAACCGACTTTCTGGGTTCACTTCGTATTGGTCTAGTACTAAAGTAGTTTTAGAAGTTAGATACATGGGGTGCAAGTATTCTTATTAATGAAATACAGGCTGAGTAGTACTAAACCTTAATTATCTAAAAGCTATGTATACGATCGCGTATACGTAAACGTATAACTTTAGTACGATTAAAACTAACAGCGAAATTAACCTAATATTAGCTGGGGACTGCTGAGTAGTGATAAGGAAAAAGCCCTAATTTCTCTCTTATTTGGGGACTATTAACTTTTTCAACCTGCATAAGTCCTATAGGTAAATTTTTAATTATAGGGACACTAAACTTCACTGCTAGTTAAACGCCTCAGCAGCTACCCTAAAATAGAGTTACCAAAACCCAACTCTTAAACTACCTAAATCATTTAGTTAAATCACTGGGTTGCTCAATTGGATTAAGTAACTCTAGACGGAAGGATGTTCGAGTTTCAGCATTGAGGTATTTATTTTGTAAAAACTGCCAATGCTGCCAGGATTTGTAACTATTTTGTAACAATTGCTTAACTAAAGTGGGTAGCTGTTTTTTGCTATCTGAGTCTAAGGCTGCTGTGATAAATTCTGATAAAACGACACTATCTTGAATTTCACCCAAGATTTTTTGAATTTCTTTCAAATCTTCTAGATGAGCTAGATATTTGGAGCCGTAAAATTCTGTAAATAACTCCATTTGATAGCGCGATCGCTTAGTTTCTTTACGTAAGCTGTGAAGTAACTTACCTTGATCAATTAACAGTTGTTCTACCTCAGACTGAGGCATAGCTTTGGAAACGCCAATTTTGCCTTCTGCCACCTGAACCCCTACTAACCACCCTGGATGAAGTAGAAATTCACTGACGGATGGCAAAAGTAAATCTGGCAATACTTCATAAATTGGCAATTGAGCTACTCCTAAGTATTGCGGTTCATCTAACCACTTTTTCAAAGCTTTTTTCAAATGCTGATAACTTTTACTCTCCAGCGCGGATTGCACTTTTGTTAGTGCTTGTTTACGCTGTTTACCTAGATAATTTAAAACCTGTTTCAAGTATTTTTGTTCTGATTTTGGTAACTCAGGTTCATACTCATTTAAGAGCGTTTCCTTAAGTACATCTAAATCTCGTAACTCTCCGAGTATCCGAGCAATTTTACCAATCTTTTTTTCAGCAGCAGCTTTAGGCAAGTCTAAAACTACTTGAAACCCTGTAACGGCTGAACGCAAACGACGCATTCCCACCCGCATCTGGTGTAACGCTTCGGGATCTCGGTCGTTGAGAACGTCTTCTTCGTGCTTGAGAATTTTATGGAGGTGTTGCTCAATTGCAATATATCCCCAGTCTCCTAATGTGTTTGTTTTAGCGATCATAGGTTTTTCCATACAATTTTTTTTGCTCTAAAAAGTGAGGAATAGTTAAAACTTTGAAAAATTAAGCACAGATGCAAGCGCAGCTAGCCTATGGCTACAAAGATGGATTAACTAATTTTTGCAATAAATCTATTGATTATATTCAAATTATCTCAAAATTTTGTTGCAATATGCGTCAATATTATAGCTCAAAGGGGATGGTGCATATAAATAAGGGCTTACGTCTCTTATTTTTTTACTATAAATTCCTATTTTTTCATAAATAGATAAAATAAATTTTTACATAACGATGTTTTACAGAACAAAACTATACCCAAATCATTAATAAATATTTAAATAATAATTATAATGGTCAGGATAATACTCTATCTGATGGTAGAAGCCAATGTCTTTATTATATGTAGTACGATAGCAGTGGACTTAATTAAGGAAGTTAACCAAGTGTGTTTGAAACCATTTTAGTTTTTGTTGTTAGTTTAATACCAGCATTATTTTCCATACTTATCATCCATAAGGCAGAGACACGAGCAAGATCAAATATTAGATCTGCTATGCAAGCAACAGCCATCAGTAGATTACGATGTAATCCCCCACATCTTGAGGAGCAATATGTTGAAGGTGTAGGTTTTTTAATAGGTGACATTTCTTGCCAATATAATGCACGAAGCGCTTACATCCGTTGTGCTATTAATCCCCAGGGACCTTGTAAAGAATGCCGCTATTATGAAATGCGGGAATCAGCTTAATATTGAGTTAGGAAATTCAATCCTAAATAAATCGCCACAACTGTACCCGAAACGGAAATTTTACCTTGGAAAATTGGATTAATTACTTGATCTACTGGAATTAATACTACCTAAATTTATTCTGTGATATCTACGCTTTGCTTTCCTGATAGTTGTACCTTTTCAGCTATAAAGACAAAGATTTTGAATGTCCGTTTTAATGAAGAAAAATATTCAATCCCAACATCTAGCTCACGCTAACTATGTTCTCTTAGCACAGAGTTTTTAACTTATCTTTTATAGAATTATGCGTATAAATATTCAACCTTTTACGGTACATAAGCGGTTTGCACTTAAAATTAGTCGTGGTACTACCTCGCAGACGCAAAATGTCTGGGTGCGAGTTGAACAAAATGGGATTGAGGGTTGGGGGGAAGCTTCGCCGTTTTCAATTGGTGAACACCCGCAAACTACACCAGTGATTTTAGAGGCATTGCAGCAAGTTATACCAATGCTGGAAAAGTTTAGCCCTTGGGACAGGCAAGAAATTGAACAGATTTTTATAGAAACAAACTTACCATCAGCAGCACGAGCAGCAATAGATATAGCATTGCATGATTGGTTAGGAAAGCGCGTAGGATTACCACTGTGGCAGATGTGGGGATTGAATCGTCGTCAAATTGTGCCAATTTCTGTCACGATTGGGATTAATTCCCCCGAAGGCGCACGTCAACGGGTGCGAGATTGGTTGCAGGTGACTGAGGCACGATTTTTAAAGGTGAAATTGGGTAATCCTGAAGGTATTGAAGCGGATCAGGCGATGTTGATGGCGGTGCGGGAGGAAGCGCCAACTGCAAAATTAAGTGTTGATGCTAATGGAGGTTGGAGTTTACAACAAGCAGTAAAGATGTGTAGTTGGTTGGTTGATTATGAAGTTAAGTATGTGGAACAACCTTTAGCGCGAGGACAAGAGGTAGATTTACTTGTTTTGAAAGAGCGATCGCCTCTACCAATTTTTGTGGATGAAAGCTGCTTTACTAGCCAAGATATTCCCAAGTTAGCAGACAGCGTACACGGCATTAATATCAAACTGATGAAATCAGGGGGGTTAACAGAAGCATTGCGAATGGTACATACCGCCAAAGCTTGTGGTTTACAGGTAATGTTCGGTTGCTATTCTGATAGCTGTCTGGCTAATACAGCCGCAGCCCAGTTATCACCATTTGCTGATTATTTAGATTTGGATAGTCACTTAAATTTAAAAGACGATCCATTTAAAGGTGCTGTATTGCAGCATGGCTGTCTACTACCAAATGATTTACCTGGATTGGGGGTAAGTTATCAGGAATATAAATTTTAGATAATTAACCACAGATATCCACAGATGAACACAGATAAACACAGATGAATTAATAAATTTGGGAAACAATTATAGAATGGTACTTTTTGATTTTGTTATGGGTCATTTTTATGCTAAAAGCTGAAAATAAAGTAGCAATTTTGCTGCACGAAGGTATTAAAGGAGTTCAGGGGAAAACAGGTTTGTCACTTTTACGCTACAGCGAATCATCAGTTGTAGCTGTAATTGACTATCAATCTGCTGGTGAGTCGTTAGCGCAACTAACTGGCATTCAGCGTGATATCCCAATTGTGGCATCTGTAACAGAAGCCTTAAGTTATAGTCCTGATGTTCTTACTATTGGAATTGCCCCATCTGGGGGTGCTTTACCGTCAGCTTGGTGGGATGAGGTGGAACAAGCTGTTACTGCTGGGTTATCGGTTGTAAATGGTTTGCACACGCCGATGGCATCTTATCCGCAGTTTAGGGAGTTGTTGAGAGAATGGCAATGGATCTGGGATGTACGTCAAGAACCTGCGGGTTTAAAAGTTGGTAGTGGTAAGGCGCGATCGCTCTCTTGTCAGCGTGTCTTAACAGTTGGTACGGATATGGCGATCGGTAAAATGTCAACTAGCTTGGAACTGCAAAAAGCTTCTAAGGCAAGAGGTTTGCGCTCTAAATTTATTGCTACTGGTCAAGCTGGGATTATGATTGCGGGTGATGGCGTACCCTTGGATGCCGTGCGGGTAGACTTTGCCTCTGGTGCGATCGAGCAAATGGTAATGCGCTATGGTCAAGACCACGACATCTTATATATTGAGGGGCAAGGTTCCCTATTACATCCAGGCTCGACAGCAACACTACCCCTGATACGTGGTTCCCAAGCAACTCATTTAATTTTGGTGCATCGGGCAGGACAAACTCATATTCGCAATTGTCCAGATGTGCCAATACCACCTTTATCTAGGGTAGTTGAGTTATATGAGCAAGTTGCTGTTGCTGCTGGTGCATTTGCGCCTGCAAAAGTGGCTGCGATCGCCCTCAACACTCATCACTTAGATGAATCAGCAGCCAAGGAGATAATTGCACAAACCACAGCCGAAACCAAACTACCTTGTATCGATGCAGTACGTTTTGGCGCTGACATATTGTTAGATGCAATACACATCTCTATAAATTAAATGTGCGTTACCTACAAACAATATAGAGACGTTGTATACAACGTCTCTACACCATGAAGACGAAATGTCTAATTAACTGCCACCGCGCCATAGCTTACTAAACTGCTCTAAAGTTGCCTGGGGAATTTGGCTCTGTAGCCACTTTAGATCTGCTTGTTGTTGAGAAGTAAACAAGCCTTGCGTGTCATAGGTATAAAAAATTTCAGCTAAGTTGATTGACGAGTTGATTGGTGGGTTGCTCGGCGGATTTATCGGCGGGTTGCTCGGCGGCGTTACTTCACCTTTTGGCGTGTAGGATAAGATGATTTTACGAGTAATAGGGCCAACTATGCCGTCTGCTACTAAGGAATTAGCAGCTTGAAAATCTTTCACAGCCTTATCAGTTGAAGGACCAAAGATGCTGTCAGCTTTATCGAGCTTAATTCCAGCTTTCCTCAGAGCAAGTTGCAAATCCCCCACATCTCTACCCGCTTGTACTGGCTGAGTCAGTCTTAAAATTCTGGCAGGCTCCATTCCAGGGAAACCTTCTGCGGGTGAGAAACGCAAGCGGCTGGCTGTAGCAGGTCCAAAAATTCCATCATCAGCTAACTTATCGGCAGGATTAACAATGCTCCATAATTGCTGGAAAGCTTTAACAGAGATCGAGTTAATCGAGGTGATCCCGGGATCGGTGCAATCGTAGTGCATTGGGTCAAATGAGCCAATCCATCTCCATCCATTAGCTTGTAACACTGGTCGCCAGCCTTGTGAATCCTCTATATCTATGGCACTGGCATTATTATGATTACTTTTCCCTGGAGTTGATGCCGCAGTTATACCACAGCGACGATTTTGGTAATGTTGGTATAACAACATTTGACCAGCCAGCGTTCTGTAAGCTGAGTTAATGATAATTTGTTTGCCACGGGCGACAACTGCGTTTTGCAAACGTACTTTCGCCGCACGTTGCATCCAAGGATGAACCGCCGCGTCTGCCAGTTTCACATTATTGATATCGTCAATCCTTACCAACAGACCAGGACTAATTCTATTCATTTGCGCGATTAGTTGGTCATCTAATCCACGTACAGAATAGGTAGAACAATCAGTAACATCTTTGAGTAAAGTCATGTTATTCCTACGAGCATTCAAAATGCTACGGCAGCAAAATATTAACCTACTATGTTAACTTAAATATCCTAACCGAGAGACATTTTCTATTTTTTATTTAAAAATATAGTAGGTTATTTATCTAAATATACAGTACCTGCTACTTAAAAATTAAACAACTTTTTAAATTAAAAATTGCAATTATTAATTCTTCCCATGCACATTCTCAGGGATTAATTAAATTTCAATAGGTAAAATTGCATCGGTTAAATCAGCACCATCTAGGTTAGCTCCCTTCAAAATTGCATTAGTAAGATTTGCCTGACATAAGTTAGCTTTACTTAAATTAATCCAAGTCAAATTTGCCTGTTCTAAAGATGCCCGTATCAAGTTAGCACCACTCAAGTCTGCTGCTGTTAAGTTGACTTGGTACAAATGCGCGTCACTCAAATCAGCACCAACTAAGTTAGCGCTTTCTAAGTTAGAACCACCTAGTCTAGCCTCGCTGAAGTTAATTCCCTGTAAATCAGCGCCATTCAAGTCTACATCCTTTAAAAAAGCTCTGCTAAATTTCACACCATTTAAGGAAGCACCAGATAGTAAAGCACCACTGAGTCTGGCTTCGTAAAGGTTAGCCCAATTAAGGTTAACGCCACTAAGATTTGCTTCTCTAAGGTTGGCTCTTTGCAAAGAAGCACTACTAAGATTAGCTTCTCGCAGATTAGCGCCTCGAAGGTTAGCGCTGTTGAGATTAGCTCCGCTTAGTTTAGCTCTGGGAAGTTTGGCTTTTTCCATCACAGCGCCTTGGAGATTTGCTTTTGTCAAATCTGCATCTCCCAGTTTAACGGCGCTCATTTTCGCAAAACTGAGATTAGCCCAGTTCAGGTTAGCCCTACTCAAGTCTGATTTAATCATAACAGTCCGACTCAGGTTAGCGCCCATCAATTTAGCGCCACTGAGGTTAACGCCGTTCAGAGTGATTCCACTAAGGTCAGCACCACTAAGATCGGCATTAGCAAAGTCTCTATGTCCTTCTGTATAAAGTTTCAGTAGATCACTTAGATCCATTTATTGACTTCTCACGAAGTTGAATACCACTGTTATCTAGAATACAAAAATTCCCTAAAATAACCTATACCAGTTGCGTGATGCTTTCAGCAGGGGAAAAAAGCAGGGAGCAAGGGAAAAATTTTTATTCTCTTGCTTCTTCTATAACCCCTTATTTATCACTCTTCAAAAAACGCTGTTTGAGTCGGGAAACAAACATATCTACTTCTGGCAAATTTAGACGACTGGCGCATAAAGCAAATACACTTAAGCCAGCTAACGCAGATATACCTAATTGCAAAAGTAATACTAGCAAATTATCACTACGCCAAATTTGTTCAAAACCTCGGTTTACTCCCCAACTTACTAAACCTGCAATAAAGCTACTACCAGTTATAGCAATAATTGGTAAAGTTAATTCTCTCCAAGGTAAACCGTGCAGTTTGCGATTTAAAAACCAACTCAGTGCCACCATTGAAAATAAATTTACCCCTACTGTTGCCAAAACTAAGCCTGGTGCGCCTAAAGGTTTGACTAATAAATAATCTAGTACGGCATTGAGGACGATATTTACAACACTAATGCGAAAGGGTGTTTCGCCATCTCCCAAGGCATAAAATACTCTTACTAATACGTCTCGCCCTAAGTAAACAAACATACCCAGACTGGAAGCAATTAGTACTGATGCGACAAACTCGGATGCACTTTTGTCGAAGGCGTAACGCTCATAAACTACCCGTACGATGGGAAAAGCTAGAGTTACCATCAACGCGCTTAAAGGCAGCATGGTAATAGCAGTAACCAGTATTCCCTGACGGATACGGGTTTTGAGTTCAGGCCAATGAATAGGATCGGCAAGGCGCGAGAATATTGGTAGTAAGGGTACCAATATTACATTAGAAATGATGCCTAAAGGAGTTTGAATTAACAAACCCGAATAGTTCATTGCTGCTGCGGCTTGGGGAATATAGGAAGCAAAATATAAATCTGTGTAAAGGTTAATTTGCAGCATTCCTGATGATAAGGTGGCTGGTCCCATTACCTTAAGAACATCTTTAACACCAGGTCGCCACCATTCAAACCGCAGACGTAATGTTCCTAAACCTGCACGCCACTGGGCAATTACTTGTATTACCCACTGTAGGATTGCTCCTAATAGTGAACCCCAAGCTAGAAATTGTCCACCGAGTAGGGCGTATTGGGGGGCGTTGATTTGGTTGCCTAATTGTACTGCTAAGAAAGCTAATCCTCCAATCACTGTGAGGCTGGAGAATATAGGGCTAACGGAGGGTAGCCAGTACATATCAGCAGAGTTGAGTGTGCCAAAACCAATGCCAATTAGTCCGGCTAATAGTGCCATTGGTGCCATGATTTGCAACTGTTGAATGGCGATCGCACGGATTTGTAATCCTTGGTCTGTCTGGCTTAAACCTGGTGCTACTATGTCGATAAACACGCCAGCAAACACAATTAAGCCAATACTGACAAAAAGCAGTATTCCTCCCACCATTGTTGTAACGGTTTCTACTAAGGGGGCGGCTTCTGATTTGTCGCGTTTAGCTAGTACGCTGACGATCGCACTATGAAATGGCCCGTTGATGCCACCAAGTAAGATCAACAAAAATCCAGGGATGACGTAGGCATAATTGTAAGCATCTACAGTGACACCTACACCAAAAGCGGCTGCGATCGCTTGTTGCCGTACCAACCCAAAAACTTTACTAATTAGTGTGGCAACAGCCACAATTCCAGCAATTCCAGCAAGAGTTCGAGCGGGTTTAGGCTTTTCAGACACGAGGCTTCACAATTATCAATTAACAATTATCAATTATCAATTATCAATGACCAATTACCAAAAAACGATTTCTTTCACTACAAATAGGAGCCAAGCAGAAGATATAATTAATTGCCTGATTGCATTAAGTATACATTCACAAATCTAATGGATTTGCTCTACCGCTACCCAACGCTATACCCTGGAATATTAATTAAACGCTATAAACGATTTTTTGCTGATATTGAACTTGCTTCGGGAGAATTAATCACGGCTCACTGCGCCAATACAGGACCCATGACTGGTGTATCTACTATCGGTAGTCCGGTAATGGTTTCAAAGAGTGATAATCCAAAACGTAAATTAGCTTACACCTGGGAGATGATTCAGGTTTATGACAACCAACCTACTTGGGTAGGCATTAACACAGCTTTGCCTAATCGAATTATTAAACTAGCTTTGGAAAAATATTTGTTTCCAGAATTAGGCAACTATCTAAAAATTCGTTTTGAAGTTCCTTATGGAATAGAGAAAAGCCGCGTAGATTTTGTGCTAAGGCGTGAAGATTCAGATCAGGATATTTATTTGGAAGTAAAAAATACTACTTGGGCTGACGGTAACTTAGCTGTTTTTCCTGATACAGTGACTACGCGAGGACAAAAGCACTTGCGGGAATTAACGGCTTTGCTGCCAAACTATCAAGCAGTTATGCTTTACTTGATCAATCGTGGTGATTGTACTCAATTTTCTCCTGGTGATAGTACAGACCCAGTTTATGGTCAGTTGTTACGCGATGCAGCAGCCCAAGGTTTAAAAGTGTTACCTTGTCGGTTTGAAGTAACACCAGAGGGAATTCGCTATTTGGGTTTAGCTGAGTTTTTGCCTTTTCAAAGACTACCGCAGTCTGAAACTGTAGTTAGTCCAGTTATATCGGGTTGAAAATCTGACATTCCACAGAAAAAGATCTAACCTAGATAGCCACAATGGCTCATAAAGGAACTAAAATATGACTCCGCGAAACTGGTGGCTAATGATTTGTATGTGGAGCATTTAAGCGATATAAAACCAACAATTTGAACAAATCAAACGCAGTTAAATACCTCTATAGCATCACCCCATAGGGTAAAGGTCGCTCCCGACAAGGCACGTAACATAATATTACGTGCGCCATTCCAGTCGCGGTCATGGTGTGAGCCACAATTGGAACATTTAAAGATTTTAGAACCACCTAACTTTTTGTGAACATGACCGCAAAAAGTACAAGTTTTACTTGTATAGGCTTCATTGGTATCAACTACTAAAACATTTTTTAATGCAGCCATTGATTTTAATGTTTGCTTAAAACGGTAGTGTGACCAATTTAACATCTGTCGTGCTGTCTTTTTGTGAATGCGTCGTTTTGCACGTCTGACCATATTTGATGTTTCAAATGTTGGTAGAAAAATAACCTTGTAATTGTTAACTAAATAGCTGGCTATTTTCTTGTGTGCATCATCAACTAAATTGCGAATTTTAATCCGAATTTTTTCAGCAGCCCGACGATAAGCACGACATTGTTTAGTTCTAATATCTTTTCCATCAGTATTGCTCATTAATTTGTCAAGGTGAAGGCATAATCTGACGATTCGCCCAATATCTCCCTTACCAAACTCTAAGACTGATTCTCCATCAAATCCCGTTAAAAATGTTCTCACACCTGGATCAAGTGCAATTACTTTATCTTGTTGTGTTGGTGTTGAATTAACGTACTGTGGAATAACAGCAAACCATCGGTGTCTGTCATAAACTAACTGAGTACCATACTCACAATTTTCGGGTAATGGTTGAGAACTTTTAAAGCTCAACCCCTTGGTAAGATTAGGATACCAGGTTGTGTTTCTAAAACCACCAACTTTAAATTTAATAGTTTGAACTGGTGTGCGACAACTGCGATATGAGGCAATACCTTGATTTTTTCGTGCTTGTTTCCAAGAATCAAAGGCATCTTGAACAGCATTAGCTTTTGGGTGACGTGGTGCATTCTTAACCCATTCTGGTAATAAATCATTACTAAGAATTAATGCTTCAAGTTGATAACTACCACCCTCAAACCCAGACTTTAATGCCTCGATTGCTGTGTTGTATACAAACCTAATTGCCGCTTTCCATGATTGCCAAATTTCATGTAATTTTGGCTCTGGATAAATCCGCACTTTTAACACTGAATTAGGCTGCAACTTCTCACTATTTTTCTTGTGACTGTGCCTGGTTTTTAGCTTGTAATTCTGGGTCTTCCCTAAACTTATGAGCGTATTTCCGGAGTCCGTATAAACGACTGCTGAAACAATGGATGACTGACAACATATCCTGCACGAGTTCAACACGAGGACTGTGTTTTTGTTGGTACAAAACCACGAGTTCGCATCCAAATTTTTGACAGAACCATTCAACGAGGTCGAATCCGAATCTGGCGAGTCTGTCTTTGTGAGCGACGACAAGCATCTTGACATCACCTGCGATAACTCGTTCCAAAAGGGAGAGGAATTTTCTCCGCCTAAAATTGAGTCCGCTTCCAACCTCTGTAATGACCTCGCATCCTGGGTATCTTTCAGATATTGCCTCAACTTGTCGATTGAGGTCATCTTTTTGGCTATGGGTTGAAACACGGGCGTAGAGAATAGTTCGGGTATCTCTAACTGTGTCGGTAATTGTAGCGAGGTAGGCATCGAGGTCGTATCGTCTGTGACCTGCCTCCGTTTTAATCGCTTTGATTTTGCCTTCTCGCTCCCATCTTGCGAGGGTATTGGGATGAAGTCCCAAATACTTAGCTGCTTGTTTTGGGGTAACATAACGCATAGGGTTTATAACCTAAAAGGGGTAGGGAGTAACTTTGCAAGAGGAAATCCCCACCCCTTTAATTTAACATATTCATGGTGGAATTGCACGAAATACAGGATTTGTTACATAAAACTACTACTAGCTAATACGTCTTTGTTGATTACAACCCACATTCCGGCGTTACGCCGAACTCAGGTAAGTAGGTAATTATAGTTTTCTGTTAAGGAACTTAAAGCTAGCATAGGCAATAGAAAAAATAAGTAGTAACATTGGGTTAATTTTCGCTGCTCCACAACACAAAAAACATGATTGGTCAGTTACTAGATGGACGTTACCAAATCATCAAAGAGTTGGGTCATGGCGGATTTGGTAGAACTTACGTCGCCAAAAACACTCGGATTCCAGGTAATAATACCTGTGTGGTCAAACAACTCAAGCCCCCTAGTAACTCTCCTAGCGTGTTAGCCACGGCAATAGAACTTTTCAAACGAGAAGCTGAAACTCTATCTCTACTCGGTCAGCACGAGCAAATTCCTCGCCTGATAGATTACTTTGAAGAAAGCCAAGAGTTTTACTTGGTGCAAGATTTTATAGATGGAAACACGCTGAGTCAAGAAATTTTACCTGGTAAGCAATTGAGGGAAAGCCAGGTAATCGAGATGTTGCAAGAAATCTTAAACATTTTGGTATTCGTACACCAGCATCAAGTCATCCATCGAGATATTAAGACGGACAATATCATTCGTCGCCAGTCAGATGACAAATTAGTCTTAATTGACTTTGGGGCGATTAAACAGGTACAAAATCAACTGCTCCAAACGCAGAAAATTTCTGTTGCTACAGGTACGATTATTGGTACGGCGGGTTATATGCCTAGAGAGCAAGCTAAAGGCAAGCCACAACTCAACAGTGATATCTATGCTTTGGGCATGATGGGGATACAGGCGCTAACAGGCGTATATCCCCATCAACTTGAGGAAGACAGCGACACAGGCGAGATGAGTTGGCAGCATCTAGCTCAAGTAAGTCCAGGGTTTGCAAATGTACTTACAAAAATGGTGCGCGATTCCCACAAAAACCGCTACCAGAGTGCCAATGAGGTATTGCAAGCATTACAACAAATAACCCCTTCTACTTACAATCCAACAGTTCAAGTCACAAATGCCACCCAACAATTTACTAAGCCACCACAACCCGTTGAACCAACGAAAAAAATTCCAGCTTCAAATAATGGCAAGCAAGCAACAAAGCCCGATATACAACCAATTCTACCATCCCCCAATTCACCATCCCCAACTACTCGCAAGCTATCACCTATACTGGTCGTGTTAGGGTTAGGAGTAGTTCTAGTTGGTGTGGGTATTTCGTTCACACAATGGCAAGCTGAGGTTAATCAGCAGAAAACTCCCCAAGCTACGACACCAACACCAGCTAACTCATCTAGTTCGGCAACACCTACTGCTAGTTGGAAAGTTATCAAAGGTAACGGTGTAGAAATATCTTTACCTCCTAGCTACGAAGGTGGTAATCCTAGCAATGAACAAGATTTAAACGCACTAGCTTCTAAACTGAAAACTATTAACCCTGAATATGAACAAAGGATAGCAGCTATTAAACAAAATCCTAATGCTATTGCTCTTTTAGCGTTTGATACCCAAAATAATCAATCAGGCTTTTTGACCAATGTTAACGTTACAACTCAAGCAGTAGAAAATGGTACTACTCTTGATAAGTACTTACAAGCCGCAACTCAGCAACTTACTACTCAATACGACATTTTAGAGCGCAAGGTAGTGCCTCTTGGCAAAGATAAAGTAGCTAGAATTATAACACAACCGAAGGCAAGTGGCGCACCAATTAAGCAGCTATTTTATATTGTTCCCAATGGCAATAGGTTTTGGCTAATCACTTATTCCACATCTCAAACCGAATTTGATCAACGTTTGCCCAATTTTGAAAAAAGTTTTCGTAGTTTTAAGCTTATATCTTAAAATTTCGGATTAATAAGTTGTGGAATTAAACCGAAGTGCAGCTAAAAAACGTCATTATTGCTCATAAGGCGGGAGATCCCCTGAGCCGTAGCATTGCAGAAAAATGCGCTCGGCAATTAGAAAAACTCCATTGTCATGTGCTGATGGGACCTAGTGGAATTAAGGATAACCCTTACCCAGTCTTTTTGGCTTCTACTATGCAATCAATTGATTTAGCGATCGTGTTTGGGGGCGATGGCACAGCTTTGGCGGCAGCTCGGCATCTATCTCCAGATGGAATTCCTATTCTAGCTATCAATGTGGGGGGGCATTTGGGATTTCTTACAGAGTCGTTTGAAGAATTTAAGGATACTGAACAAATTTGGGAGCGACTAATTGAGGATCGCTATGCTATAGAACGCAGAATGATGTTACAAGCATCAATATTTGAGGGAAACCGGACTAATTTAGAACCAGTAACGGAGCGTTTTTTAGCACTTAATGAAATGTGCATTAAGCCAGCTTCTGCCGATCGCATGATTACTTCGGTTCTGGAGATGGAAATTGATGGCGAAGTTGTCGATCAATATCAGGGAGATGGGCTAATTGTTGCTACTCCTACTGGTTCTACTTGCTACACGGTTTCGGCTAATGGCCCAATTGTTCACTCTGGGATGGAAGCAATTACTGTCACACCTATTTGTCCGCTAAGTCTTGCTAGTCGTCCGATTGTGATTCCTTCTGGTTCTGTTGTCAGTATTTGGCCACTGGCAGATTACGATCTTAGTACTAAGCTGTGGATGGATGGTGTGTTAGCAACTGCAATTTGGCCTGGACATCGAGTTGATGTACGCATGGCAAATTGTCAAGCTAAATTTATTATTTTACGAGAAAATTATTCGTATTACCAAACGCTGCAAGAAAAGTTACTTTGGGCAGGAGCAAGAATTCACTACAACAATAATAGCCGCAATTAAAATTTAGTTGAGCGATCGCTAATATACAAACCTATCTTCAACGCACCCCTTAATCGAAAAGTTGTTAAGGCTTGAGAAGCGATCGCACTATCACAAAACTTTCCCTATTTTTGGGAAAAAACCTTAAAGCGCAATTTGTCTGTCATTTAATAATGATATCGACAAGAAATAATAGTTAGATAAGCATCATCAACTACATAAACCAAACGATTTGTATCATCAATTCGCCGCGACCAAAATCCGGCTAAATTTTCTCGCAGAGGCTCTGGCTTACCTATACCCTCAAAAGGCATCCGCATCGTCTCCGAAATCAGTTTATTGATTCTTTTGAGTGTTTTCTTGTCTTGCTCTTGCCAGTAAAGATAATCAGCCCAAGCCTCATCTGTCCAAGCTAACATTCTATTCATTCAGCAAATCTCGTTCTACCACTTTTTTTTGCTTAAACTGAGCAATAGAACGTTCTAAATGGGCTGCATTGGCTGGAGACTTAAGTAAATACACAGTCTCCATCAGACTATTAAAAAACTCTAGCGACATCACCACCGCGTCATCCGCATCTCGTCGGGTGATGATTGTATAGTCGGCATCTTCAGTTACCCGATCTAAAACCGTCTTCAGACTATTTCTTGCCGAGCTAAAAGAGATAACTTTCATATTCTGCGGACGTGTACTGTTTGTTGTACAAGTATAGCGTTTTTTTAAATATTTTGCCGACTGTTAAGTTGTCCACCTAATTAATTACTACCCAACCACAAAGGATTTATTTCTTTCTCTGCTATTACGAACCAAGCAGTTGCTCCGATATGTATACGATTAAAATAAAACCAAGGTTCACTATTACCTGCTGAGAAACCTGTTGTTAATTTATCTCTATCTGCCGCAGGTATACCACCAGAAATATTCTTAGCAGCTTCAAGATTTGCAATTAACAGCTTTGACTTTTGATGCTGGTTAGTAAATTGGTAGGTAACTACCATGTGTGCGGTTCCTTCATACCAAATACCATCTCTATCTTGGTTAAAGTCAAAACCTTTACCAACGCAATGATGTTTTTCGGCATATTCAAGACATTGTAAATACAATTTGGCTGCATCTTTTAATGCCAAAGGTGTCCAAGCTTGCACATCTAAAGGAATTACATCAGTATTAATTGTTACACCATCAGTTGTAGTTCCAGTCCAGAATTTTTTCTCTACTTTATCCCACATTGATATAACAAAATTTTGGGCGTGGGTAGCGCGATTTTTCCAAGCTTGTTCACCAGTAATTAAAAAAAGTCGTTGAAATGCTACATACAAATCAAGATTATGTTCTGTAGATTTGTATTTCAATAAATTTGGAGTGGGTTCCCAACCGCTAAAACCACCTAAATATCCTCCTGCACCTCTACTATCTTGGAGATTTTTATCTACCCATTCACCCATTTTTTTGACTGCTGTTAGGTAGGATTCACCGCCGTATGTTTGGTAGTATGCTAACTGTGCTAACATTGCCCACGCGATGCTACCTGTGTGAGTACTAACTTGGAATTCGTCTTCTGTCCAACGTCCTGTTTGCTGGTTAAACCATCCTGGTAATTGCATATCGCCTGATGATATTAATTTTCCGCCCCAGTAGGCGTTGCGTAGGCGACCATCTTGGTAAAAGCGATCGTGGTTTTGAGCGTATACTAATGTATCTACTATTTGTTTAGCTCGGTTTTGATCGTTGACGGCGATGAATGCGATCGCAGCAACAGCATTATCATAGGTAAAGCCTACGTGCTGCATTACCACATCAAAAGTATCGTTAGATGCTTGAGTTTTATAACTTAATAAAAACTTAAGTTATTTTTATTGTCATTACTATTATATTTTGCTGTAAAAGTATTTGATAATTGCCACTGATCTGCTACTGTTTGCAGATAATTATAAGCAGTGGATTTATGTACTGGTGGTACTAAATCTGCTGGCTGACAGCAAGTTAAGTAAAAAAGTAATATAAAAAATGCGCTTAGGCGTTGAACTAATTTTAATATTTTCACATGGGATAGATTAAAGCTTTTATATGGCAATTCTATTTTAGTCTTGAATAAGAACCCCACCAAAATCCTCCCCTTAATAAGGGGAGGACTTTGAATGGATAATAATTTTTTGAATTCTGGTTTCATATATTATTATTTTTTAAATAAAGGGTATAGTTTAAATAAAGTTATAAATAAAGCTCGTAAAGCTTGTTTTTCATTGGCAACTTTGGGCTGTTGCCAGTGTGAAGGTCTACAATAGATAAATTCAATTATTTTTTGATGCTGCTTAGGAGTCAAAGGACCAACCAATAAACGGCAACCCGTTACTTTACCAACTCTGCGGACTTTGGCTAAAAAGTTAAGTTGTTCGTCTGGAAAAACAATTTTCAACTTTTGTCCGGCTTGTAAATTTATGTCAGTTGGAGTATGAAAAGAAATCCCGTATTCTGACATATCCCCTATAGTCGTAGTAAACGTTTTTTGGTTATGGGGAAAATCTAAAATTATCACTTCACAAGTTTGTGAAAATTTAACGCGAGGCGCTATCCGTTCTTCACTGGAATAAATTCCACCAAATCCAGCCAGTAAACTTGCCGCTAGAATTACTGTATTTAATTCAGCCCAAATAATGCTAAGAGTAAGCGTGTCTGTGTCGATGTTAGAAAAATATGCTCGCCAGATAGCAATAAATATGGAGAAGAAATTTAAAATTAATAGAACTATGATGGGTTTCATTAGTTCTAGGGCTATCTCTGGGTGATTTTGAGTTATGCCTTTGGGCGTTACAATGAAACGATTTCTTAGTTTAGGGAATAAAAAGGTTTTGATAGTAATTTTTGCGATCGCAAAGCATTGTAGGGCATTATATACATAAGAAACTAAAATAGTGCGTGTACCAATTATCCAAGGAACAAGGATAAATCCAGCTATATAGGCGGGCAACCAATAGTAAATTAAAGTTATTAAATTTGTATTTAAAGCTTGCATTCCTATTATTATAAATAAGATAGGGGCAATGTAACTAATAGTTTGTGTGCCTTGGTCTATCCAGTAAAGAATACCTGATAGATGGTTGATACGCTGCCATAAGTTTAAACCAGGCAGAAATAAAGGATTATATTTATTAAATAAAACTTTTAAAGTTCCTTCTGCCCAACGAATTCTTTGGACTAAATAAGATAAAAGATGTTCTGGCGCAGCACCAACGCTTAGTAATTCATTGATAAAAATAGTTTTATATCCTTTTGATTGCAATAACATTCCTGTCACCCAGTCTTCCACAATGGTAGAGGTAGGAATGCCACCAATCTTATTAAGATGCTCTCGTCGCATTAAAATAGAAGTACCAGTACAAATTATACTATTAGTTGCATCACGACCTGGCTGAATTATGGTATAAAATACTGTTTGTTCGTGGGGTAAGATACAGCCGCCTAAGTTAAGTTCTGGCGAGTCAGGATTATAGAAGTTTTGGGGGGTTACTACTAAAGAAACTTCGGGATTTTCAAAAAATCCTATTGTTCTTTCTAAAAAGTTATTTAAAGGAATAAAATCAGCATCAAATGCAACTACAATCTCACCGCTTGTTACAGATAAGCCATGATTGAGATTGCCTGCTTTAGCATTACCATATTGGCTACGTGCTAAGTATTTACAACCTAATTCTTGAGCAAGTTTGGCAATTTCTGGTCGGTTGCCGTCATCAAGTACCCATATTTTTTTGTTAGGGTAGTGCATTGATTGACATCCTACTAAGGTTCGCCTTAATACAAATGTTGGCTCGTTTACGGTGGGAATTAGTACGTCAACAGTAGGGGTATATAGTCCTTGTTTAATACGTTGCGATACTGGCGCATCAGCTTCTGGGCTATGATTGGTTCGGAATAATGTTTGAAAACTAATTATTGTCACGTTAATAATTGCTATAACTTCCATGACAATTACGGCAATACTGATATAACCGTTGTACCAATCTAAAATTAAGGTGGCTGTGATTCTCCACCATAAATAACGGAAATGAATTAGTAGAACAATAAAGGTTAAGATTATTTTTAGGATTAATGGCGGAGAATCGGGATAAATCAGCCGTAAAATTAGTGTAGTTAAAATTAATATTACTAGAGGAAATAGCACATATATTTGCGTTTGTAAGTTGCTGAGATTATAAAATAATAAAGTGACATCAACTAAGATAAAGGTAGTTAGTAATAATATAAAAAATACTTGCCAAGCTTTTAACATCTAAATAGTTAAACTTACGATCGCATTAACTAATTCTTCTGGTTCTACTGGCTTAGATATGTGTATCTGAAAGCCTGCGGATATTGCTTCTTGGCTATCTTCTTCTCTTGCATACGCTGTCAGGGCAATGGCTGGAATATCTTTGACAGGTTCGAGGAAACGCACTTTACGAATTAAACTATAACCATCTTCTTCTGGCATCCCAATATCACTAACTAATATATCTGGCTGAAATTGAGTAATTACTGCCAACGCTTCACTTGCAGATGCTACTGCTTTAATTTCAGCACTAGCTTGTTCGATCACAAAACTAACAAATTCTCGTGAATCAGGATCATCATCAACTACCAGTACTCGTAAACCCTTGAGGGGTGAGGAGTCAGGAGTGGGGGATAAATCAGACTCAGGACTGATTACGTTTAATTCAGGACTATTCAAAAGTGGTAATCTGACAGTAAATGTTGCGCCTTGTCCTTCTCCTTGGCTATCTGCTTTTACAGTACCGCCGTGCATTTCTACTAAGTGACGTACTATTGCTAAACCTAGTCCTAATCCACCATATTTTCTAGTGATAGAAGCATCAGCTTGGCGGAAGTGTTCAAAGACATAAGGTAAAAATTCTGGTTTAATACCTTTACCAGTATCAATAACTTTAATTTGCGCGTATTTTGGTGGGAGATTATTTGTCAGGCTATAATCGGCTAAACCATCATCATTGCTTAAATAAATTTCAATATTTCCGCCTGTATCTGTAAATTTAATCGCATTAGAAATTAGATTCCACACAACTTGCTGTAAGCGGTTAGGATCACCTGCGATTATCGCTAAACTAGAATGATCATAAAATTGCATTTCAATGGATTTTGCTTCAGCAGCCAAGCGCATTGTTTCCATTGCAGCTTCAATCACACTTTGAAGACTAACTGGAGTAGTATTTAAACTTAATTTGCCTCGGAGGATGCGGGAAACATCTAATAAATCATCAATTAATTGAGTTTGTAACTTAGCATTACGTTCGATAATTTCTAAGGCGCGGTCAGTAGCAGCTTGATCATACTTGCGAGTACGCAATAACTTTGTCCAACCCAAAATTGGATTAAGTGGCGATCGCAATTCATGGGAAAGTACTGTGAGAAACTCATCCTTGATCCGGTTAGCGGTTTCTGCAATACTACGTGCAGCTTGTTCTGCTTCATACAAACGGGCGCGGGCGATCGCTTGGGCGCATTGTTGAGTTAAAGCTAACATGAAACTGCGGTCATCTTCTGTCAGTTGATGAACTTTTGAAAAACTAAAAGAAACTCCTCCTAATACCTGCCCTTGTGCTATGAATGGAATGGAAATCCAAACACTATAGTTGTAACGGGCATAGTTTTTAGCTAAATGGGGATAACGGGCAATTCTCGTTTCTGTCGGTTCTTCCCAAATTGGTTTGCGATCGCGAATAGCTTCGGCTAGTGGTACGGGTGCATTAATAGAAAACTTCCGCCATGCGCTGATTTGTTCTTCCTCGTAGCCCATATAACTGACAATTTCTAATTCAGTACCAGTTTCATCTAATAATGCAACTAAACCAGAGTTAGCCCCTAAAACTGCTACGCCTTGTTCCATAAGCACATCAGCTACTTGGGGAGGGGTAAGAGATTCTGACAAAGCAGCCGTTACTGCTTGCAGACGCAGTGTGCGATTTGCGGCTTGTTCAGCATATTCTCGCGCTTGGGTTGCTTCCTGATATAGTCTGGCATTATCAATTGCCAAAGCTGCACGACGAGCTAAATCTTCTGCTATGGGTAAGTCAGAAGAACTATAATAACGCTCTGATTCTGCGGTTGCTAAAGTCAGCGTACCCAAGATGCGATCGCGGGCTATTAATGGCACAATCAGCCCAGATTTAACTTTTAATTCCCTTAGAATCTCCAAATGTTCAGCATTGTGAGCAACTATTTCTAATAGTGCATCTGGCACTTCTGAAATTATTACTGGTTCACCAGTTTTTAGCACTCTGACAATCAAATCTTCACTATTATAATCGGGAGGGTACTGCTGTAATTTAAATGCCCACTCAGATTTTGATGGATCTGCATGAGTGACACAGATACGACGGATTGAATTATCGGCTTGCAGAATTTCTACAGAACACCAATCAGCTATCTGGGGAATTGGAAGCCTTGCTACCTGTGCGAGGGTAGCCTCATAATCTATATAAGTGGCTAAAATGTTGCTAGTTTCCGCAAGATATTGTAGGGTTTTTTCGGCTTTTTTACGTTGTGTGATATCAAGGATTAAACCAACAGCTTGATATTGCGAATCTTCTAATAATGAAGCGGCAATTAATACAGGTACGCGACTACCATCTTTACGGAGAAATTCTTTTTCATAAGGTGTACATACTCCTGTACTTCTAAGTTCTGCGATTACTTGTGCATCTAAATCAAAATATTCAGCAGGGGTGAGGGAGTCCCAACGCAGATTTTGTTGAAGTACATCTTCTTGGGTATAATCCAACATATTTAAAAATGCTTGATTGCATTCTAAAATATTGCCGCTAAAATCTCCAAAAGTAATCCCCACCATGCCAGAGTTAATTATTTGCCTTAGTCGGGACTCACTTGAGCGTAATGCTGTTTCTATATGTTTTAATTCAGTAATTTCTGCAATTGAACCACCAATGCCAATAATTTCTCCGTTTATATGAACTGGATAGTAGTTACACAACCAATATCTTACTTGTCCAATCGGTGCGATCGCTTCGTTATTAATTTCAAAGTTTAATACAGGCTTTCCTGTATCAAGAATACTTTGCATTAATGGTTCTAGTATTTGCCCTAATCGTGGAGAAACTTCGCTAACCTTTTTTCCTATAGATTCTTGAGGAGAAACACCTATCATCTCTGCCATAGAAGTGTTAGTACGGATGCAACGCAAATTGCGATCGCGATAAGAAATACCCATCGGCGCACTATCTAGCAACGCATCCAGCATTGCTAAAGTTTCTTCTAGGGCAGTGTTAGTTTTTCCTAGTGAAGTATTTAATTCAGTTAGTTGATCAGTTAATTGTCCGCGAACTTGATGCTCTTTTGTTCGCACCTGTTCTACAGCTAAAGCTACTTGAACTGCGGTTTTTTCTGTTATAGCAGTTCCCATTAATAATGTTACACCACACTGAATTAGTAAACTCAGTTTGTGGACATACAAAACTTCTATTGATACTGGAAAGGCATTTAATGAAATGGCATGAGGATATTTAATTAAGTAGGCGCAAAGTGTAGAAAATACGCAAAAACTAGCAGTAATCATTGCGCCACTCACACCAAAGCGGACGGCTGCCCAAATCATCGGGACAAAGCTTAAAAATGACAACTGCTGAAACGCAAAACCTGCATTGTTTGTTTCTGATACAGTAATAGCGGCAGTGCTGATACTAAAAAATGCGATCGTAACTAACTCTAACCAATCTTTGCGCTCAAAATTGCTAAATTGGTCAATTGGCGCATCTTCTCTATCGGAGTGTTTGAGCCAGCCTAAGTTTATTAATAAGGGAGTAATTAATAATAAAGCTATGGGTGCGATCGCAATTGTTCCAAGTGCATTACCTAACCACCACTGGGAAATACTTGTTACTAAATCTGCACTCTTAATCTCGCCCGAAGCTAATAAAATTAAACTCCCTACTAGCGCACTCGTAACGCAGGCTGCTAATGGTGCGCTTAAAATAAACGCTGCTGCATCTTTTAAGCGATTTAATAATAATGAGCCACGACAAAAACGTTGGTATAAAAACCAAGCGGTCAATGGTTCTATAATATCCACTAAACCAATTAATCGTGACCAGCCATCATGTCCCCACAAAGGAGCCATAATTATTGAGGCTATCGCAGTCATTATGGCTCCAATATAGCCAAACCAGAAAGTAAGTGCGATCGCCACGCCTGAAGGGGGAAACCATAAAGAAATCCCAGGTTGATTGCGAAACACTAGCGCCATCCAGTGAGCCAACATCAAAGCTAATATACCTAGTGGTATTACTAACCACCAATGTCTGGAAACCGCTTTATAATTTTGAAAAAAAGGCATTAATTGTAACAGATTTTAAGTAATATTTACAGCCAAAAATATCGGACAATTTAATTATATTGTATACTATTAATAGCTAATAGTTAAATTTTTCATCTATCAGATTTATTTCAAATTGTATGTTATGGGTAGATAATAAATTACAAGTTTCATGATCGTTAATATTAGTATCACTTAATTCTAAATTATAGAAATCTATAAATTCATCATCAAAATAAGGACCAGAATGCCATGTGCCTACCTCTAGTTTAATAAAACAATTACCTGGAATGCGGAAAGCAACAATTTTTTCTGGTAGAGGTTTATTAGTAAAAGAAGGTGGTGCAACCGCAATTAACCACTCTTTTCCTGCTAATGAACCTAAACACTGTGTACACTTTACATGACGGGTAATTTTATTAAATTGCCTGCCTTGATGATTAAGCCTCATAATATATAGTCGAGGAATACCATTATTAAGATTTAATTGAGCATCATTATCATCATAAAAATTGCCATCATTACTAGGATAGATTACTTGACCGTATTGCTGAAATAAAACTGGTGTAATTAATTGTGCTGATATTCTTTTTAGTATTTGAGTTTCATTCATAAATTTATGTGGGGAACAAAGGTTCAACACGATTGAGTAAAATGCCCTGCAATCCAATAGCGATCGCACCCTGATAATCTTCCTTTAAACTATCTCCAATATGCCATGCTTCATAAGAGTTACATTGATGTTTTTCTAAAGCTGTTAAAAATATTTTTTCATTTGGTTTAGCTGCTCCTACTTGTGAAGAAATAGTAACAGAAGTAAAAAACTGGTCTAACTCTAAAGCTTGCAAAACCTTATACAAACGCGAATCAAAATTAGACAACACCCCCATCTCAATACCCATTTTATGCCAATATTCTAAAGCTGGTATCACATCAGGATAAATAAACCAAGGTTCAGCAGTAGCAAAGTGAGCATACAATTCTTGAAAAAACTCAGTAAAATTCGAGAATTGATTTAAAACCTCTGCTTTTTGAAAAGTGTGCAAAGCAATTTCTCGCCACCATTCAAACTCACAATTAGGAATATCTGCTGATTCTACCCCTTGAAAAAATGGAGGCGCAGCAGCTTTAAAGCTATCAAAAAATCCCTTATTTAACACATCTGCTGGCGCATCTACACCAAAACGCAAAGCAAGTTCTCTATATACCTCGCCAACGCTACCCCGCACACCAAACAACGTACCAGCAGCATCCAAAAAAATCACCTTTGGTAGCTGCATCTCTACTGGCGTTGTAATTGTGGCAGCACTGGCAGAAGTTAGATCAATTAATTTTGATATTTCAGTTAACATCTGCGTTCATCTGCGGTAAAAATAACCAAAACTAAGATTATATTTGTTCAGTAAAGAACCCCACCCCTGCCCTCCCCTTATCAAGGGGAGGGAGTAAGAACTTTCCCCCTTTATAAAAGGAAGGAGTAAGAACTTCCCCTCTTTATAAAAGGAGGGAGTAAGAACTTCCCCCCTTTATAAGGGGGGATTGAGGGGGGTAAATTTGGAATTTTTACAAACAGCTTATGATTAAAAATTGTTCCACCTTATTAAAATACCCACAAACACATAGCAATTCAAATCACGAACTTAAAAATTTCAGCAACGGTTGAGCAATCCAATTAAAGCCAACCTTCAATTGATGATTAAGCGACGGCATCCGATATAGATAAGCTAACCGCCGAGCAATATAAGCAAGATTACCCTCTAGCTTTAATCCCAAACCAGACAACGTAGCATTATCCATCCCTAAAGTCATCATTTCCCCTAAATTTTGATAGCGGAAAGGTAATAACGGGCGATTAGTTAGCGAAGCCCAGATATTCCAAGCAGCAAAATCCGACTGTTGAAAAGCAGCTTGAGCGGTTGCGGGTACTTGTTGCCCTTCAGCATCCCGACAATCTGCTAAATCTCCCAAAGCAAAAATATCTGGATAATCAACAGCTTGCAGAGTTGGCGTAGTAACTAACTGACCGCGTTGATTTTGCTTGAGTGGTAGTGTATTAACTACTGGTGTAACTTCTGTACCAACTGTCCACAGCACTACATCAACAGGAATAGTATCTACCTGTCCTTTGTATTCAAGTGAAATATAGTCTTTTCCAATTGACTCAACGGAGGTTTCTAAATCTATCCAAACTCCGCGTTCTTCTAAAGCTTTTCGTGCAGCTTCGCGGTTAAACTCTGGGGAAGTGCGGAGAATTTGATCGCTGAGTTCAATTAAGCGCAACCTTCCCCGTGTTTTCAGACGTTCTGCCAATTTACAAGCTAACTCTACCCCGCTATAACCAGCCCCAACGATTGCGATGCGAATTTTATCTGCTTCTGATTCTTCTAAATATCGCAGACGTTCTTCTAAGCGATAAGCATCGGGAATGGCACGAAAAGGAATAGCATACTCGCTTGCTCCTGATACCATATTTAAGGGTGTTTTTCCGCCTAATGCTAAAACTATGCGATCGTAAGCTAGTTGATTACCATCTTCTAAATATACTTGCTTTGCTTCTACATCAATCCCAGCTACAACTCCCTGACAGAAGCGTATACCTGTATTAGCCAAGATTTCAGAAAACGGTGGGGCAATTTCCCAAGTTTGCAGTTCTCCCGTTAATAGTTCATAGAGAAACGGGGTAAATAAAAAGCGATCGCTATGATCTACTAAGATTATTTCAGGTTTTTGGGATTTTTCCCAAGGTAGTTGGCTTAAGCGCAGGGCAGTATAAAGACCCCCAAAGCCTCCTCCGAGAATACAAATACGTGCGGATGGCTGAGTCATAATTGTATGTGATGTCCTAGCAAGGCAACTCACCTACAGGATAACAATTAACAATTAACAATTAACAATTAACAATGACCAACAAACTACTATTATTTATTGTTGACGGCTAATTATGATACTTTCAAACCGTTTTATTGAAGCTGTTGCTTTTGCGAACGAATTACACGCAAGCCAAAAGCGCAAAGGTAGTGATATTCCTTATATTGCTCACTTATTAGCTGTTAGCAGTATTGTTTTAGAACATGGAGGCTCTGAAGATGAAGCGATCGCAGCTTTACTCCATGATGCCATAGAAGACCAAGGCGGTGATGCTACACGCACAGAAATTCTTCGCCGTTTTGGGGAAACTGTCACAGATATAGTTAATGGTTGCACTGACTCGGATACTACGCCAAAACCTCCTTGGCGACAACGCAAGGAGGCATATATTGAGCATATTCCCACCGCCTCTCAATCTGTGCGTTTGGTTTCTGCTGCTGATAAACTCCACAATTCTCGCTCAATTCTCAATGATTATTACATTGTCGGAGAATCAGTTTGGAACCGCTTTCAAGGAGGCAAAGAAGGTTCACTTTGGTATTATCGTTCCTTAGTTAAAGCATTCCGTCAAGCAGAAGTAACACCTCTAATAGAAGAATTAGATCGAGTTGTTACCAAATTAGAAGAATTAGCAGCTAAGTAGACCGTTAAACTTTAACTTTTAACCTATCCAAAACACCTAATTTTTCAGATCAACGTAGGTTGTGCTGCATCAAGTGAAGTTTAAATCTACCTAAAATTGACTCCTAATAAATTTGCTTCCCTAACGTTAGTACCAGCAAGGTTAGCACCAGTTAATTCAGCACTGACCAAATGAGCATCCTTCACATTTGCATTATTTAAATTCGCCAAGAAAAAACTGGCATCACTAGCAAAAACTCCAGTTAAGTTTGCGCCTTCCAAATTAGCACCTGCTAAGTCTGCGCCTTCTAAATTAGCGCCTTCTAAATTAGCACCTGCTAAGTTAGCATTCCGCAGATCAGCACCAGCTAAATGAGCGCCACTTAAATTTGCTCCCGATAAATTACAAACAGGGCAATTATTACTTTGTAGTAAGTTGACGAGATCCTCGGTTTGAGCGGCTTGAACAGGAATTGCTAAACCAATTGTGGTCAATATAGTTGTAATAGCGAGAATGTTGTTAATTTTCATTATGCTTACCTCCAACCTCGTTGGAATGTAGCTAAGTATCTTATGCTAATTATTATGGTTGAAAAGGGCAGCGATCGCCATCAATCACAAGGCATAAACTTAGCTATTTAATTAGATACAAATCGTTAAATAATGTAAATATTAATTTTAATAAAAAATAACAATCATCCTTATTTATGTAAGGATGATTGGCTTGCATTAATCTCGGCGTTCTTGGTAATCTTCAGAAGATGTGGGGTCTAATTCCCACCTGCGATCATCGCGTTGTTCTAAAATTTCATTTGTACGCAGAAAAGTTCGATCATCCATTTCTAAACCAACAGCCGCGCCCAATTCATCAACAATATTTTGATCTGGTGTGGCAACAGTTCCACCAACGGCTTCATCACCTACCATTGCTGCTTGATCCCAAGCAGCATCGACATCACCACCAGTTAACTTAGGACTGGTAGCGTTGTATTGATCCATTTCATCGCGCAAACTGTGTCCACCCAGATTGAAACCTGGCTCTGAATGAACGCCAGTTCCATAAGATTCAGTAATTTCTTGTGGTAAATCTTCAATAACTTCTTCGTCAGTGGTTTCTATAAAGTCTTGATCTTGTTTTTTTGTCATAACGCACACTTAAAAACTTTTAAACTTTTTCTCCAGCTTAGTTTTAAAGCAGTTAAACCTCTATATGACTTGAGAGCGAAATAACAATTGATTTGTTTATAACTTAGGATTGACGCAATACTAACATCGACATAACTAGGTTGATATAAATGCCAAATTTATAAATTGCGATCGCAAAAAGGAAATAAGATGAGCCAAAATAATTCTAATAGCACCAAACGAGTTGCTATTCTTGTAGAAAAAATGGTTGAAGACTCCGAGTTTCAAATTCCATATCAAGCCCTCAAACAAGCAGGAATGGAAGTTGTTATACTCGGTTCGCGGATGAACGAACAATATCCTGGTAAACAAGGCAAAGTTTCAATTAAACCAGATGCTACCACTACCGAAGCGCGTCCTGAGTATTTCGATGCAGTGATCATCCCTGGCGGTGCTGCTCCTGATATGATGCGTACTAATCCCAACACAGTACGCTTTGTCAAAGAAGCTATGACACAAGGCAAACTAATTGCTGCTGTTTGTCATGGACCACAAGTTTTAATTGAAGCAGATTTGCTCAGAGGTAAAAACGCTACTGGCTTTGATTCCATCCGCAAGGATATGGAAAATGCAGGCGCTAAATATTATGATGAGCCAATCGTAGTGGATGGCAATTTAATCACTTCCCGTCGTCCAGGCGACTTAGCGATTTTCACTACAGCGATACTTTCCCGCCTGGGTTATGGTGGTAAAGAAGCAGCATTACCCCATGAAAATGATATAACAGCCGAATGGTGGAAACTGGCTAATGCTTGGGGTGGTTCAACTAAGGGAGAAATTGTCCAAGGTTTAAATACAGCCTTAGCAGGTGAGCGTTATTCACGGGAAGCATTTGATAATTATGCCCAAAAAGCATCTACAGTAGATGCGCGTTCATTATTCCAAGAAATTGCTCAAAATAAACAGCATCACATCCAAATGTTAGAAGCACGTCTTGATGCTTTTAGCGAAAAACCTTCCTTACAAGCAAAAGCTGCGGAGACTATTGCCAAAATCAACGAGGCACTCAAAGGAAGTGATGAAATAGCCTTGCTACGTCGCGCCTTGGGAGATATCCAAACAGGTGTTGTTGATACCTACTACCTGCGAAATATGTTAACTGATCCAATAACAGTAGCACTGCTTGCCGAAATAGAAGTAGATTTGGCGCAGTACGAGCAACGGGTAGCTCAAATCTATCATTCCATAATTGGCGCACAACCAGCCCAAGCAGCTAAACCAACTTCTGCGGCTGCGATGGGATAGATTAGCAGTAAAGATTTTTTAACAATTTTTAAGCAGGCAATTATCGCCTGCTTTTTTAATAAAATAGGAATCCCCAAGACTGTTATACCGCAGTCCCATCAACGTGCAACAGATATGAGTGTAGGGGCGGGTTGCAAGATAACTATTGGGTGGGGCAGATAACTTTTCAAAACCCGCCCCAAATGCAGATGTGTAGTATTTTCACGTAAAATTATGTTGAGAGAATTATCCTATAAAAAAATAATCCCGTACCTAAAAAAAGAGGTACAGGTTTTGCGAACTGACACGGAGTGCGCTTGCGCGATACTCCTAGGTCGTCGCTACGCGATCGCACAATTTTTATTTAAACTACATTAGTAGCTATAACCTTGCTACTAATTCGCAATTTCTAAAGGTCAGAACCACCAGCCGCTTCAGCGCCCATCGGTAATACTGCACCGCGTAAGAAATCAATTTGTCTACCAAAGTCCATCGACTCTAGCTCTTGCAACAAATCTTTTGCTGGTTGAGACAGTTCATAATTTGGAGGCATAGGAATGATAGTACCCTTTTCCATACCTTGAGCTAGAAAATACCAAAAAGCCAGTTTGGTTTCAGGGCTTAGAGAACCATACTCGCGACTAATGAGAGTATCTTTATTTAAAGCGATATCCCGTTGAACTTGCAGTTGTTCTTCGTGGGGCAATTCCTTAACTTGATTAAACAGTCCCTCAGCAATATCACTACCTGAAGCTCCTGGGGCTGCCGGAGTAATCGAGCTACCTAGCTTTGTATAAACAAACCACAAGAAAGCTAATTGCTCATCTACATCGAAACCTTTTAAAGCTTCTTTCCCTTGATCGTATGCACTGATATTGCTAGCTGTCATAAATATTTTTTGAATTCAACTATTTGAAACTAACAAACAAATAAAGGTGAGTTAAACCCACCTCAGACAGAACTAAGTAACCTTACTCAGGGCAGAGGAAAGAAACTATTTTCTGCTCAACTAATATTTACTTATGGTGAAAGACGCTGAATTACCCAAGTTTGATCTTCTTGCAAAGAATAATACAAGCGGTCATGTAATCTATTAGTACGTCCCTGCCAAAATTCAATTGCTTGAGGAACAATTCGATAACCTCCCCAATGTGGAGGTCTAGGAATAGTTTTATTTTGATATATTTCTTCTAATTCTTGCAATTGATGCTCTAATACCTCACGGTTATCAATAACCTGGCTTTGTTGGGATGCCCAAGCACCAAGTTGACTGCCGACAGGACGACTATGAAAATATTCATCTGACTCAGATTCAGCAACTTTTTCTACACTTCCTTCAATTCGCACCTGACGCTCTAATTCTGCCCACCAAAAAATTAAAGCCGCCCAAGGATTTTGTGCAAGTTCTTGACCCTTTTGGCTGTTGTAGTTAGTGTAGACTACAAAGCCTTGTTCATTGAAGTTTTTGAGTAGTACAATTCTCGCTCTAGGTTTGCCATCTTGAGAAACAGTGGCTAAAGTCATCGCATTCGGTTCAGGCAATTGTGCTGCCAAGGCTTGGTCAAACCACTTTTGAAATTGCTTGAATGGATTAGGGTCAACATCTGTTTCTACTAATCCTGATTGAGTATAATCCTTACGCAGGTCAGCAATGGTCTTATTCATCAATTATCAATTAACAATTAACAATTACTACTTTAAAAAAAAAGTAATTAATTTCTTACGTTATTGTATAATAGGTAACTGTTAAATTCAATACTTCAATCCTGCGATTTTTGTTGTAAAAAAAATTGCGTTATTTAAAGCACCAAACTTCAGTCGTGAAGTAATTGATAATTGTTAATTGTTCAGGGTAAATATTTGTAATGCGACATTCAAACAATTGGCAACGCCTATTACTTTTTGGTTTGAGTGGTCCAATTATCGCTCTCAATATCTGGTTGATTTCCCAGGTATTTCGATATTTTGAACACCTAATTACAATTTTAACTATTGCCGCGATTCTAGCTTTTTTATTGAACTATGCAGTTCAAACCTTACAACGGTTTCGCATTAATCGGACTAGAGCGGTAGTGATAGTTTTGCTAACAACGTTAACGCTGTTTGTGATTTTAGGTGTAACTTTAGTACCTAGTGTAATCACCCAAACGACGGAATTATTTAAGCAAATTCCCGAATGGTTAAAGGCTAGTAATGAGAATTTTAATAAATTAGATGATTGGGTGGCGGCTCGTCGTTTACCTATAGATTTGAAGATTTTTCGCGATCGCATTAATAGCACTATTGAAGCTCAAGTACAGAATGCTGCAACTCAGGCTGTAGGATGGGCAGGGATTTTGGTGGCGGGATTGTTAGATTCTTTGTTGGTGCTAGTCTTGACATTTTATATTTTGCTGTATGGCGATCGCCTTTGGCAAGGTATCATTAACCTCTTACCCGTTCAAATCGGATTACCTTTAACTCAATCCCTACGCCTGAACTTTCAGAATTTTTTCATTAGTCAAATTCTCTTAGGATTATTCATGGCGGGGACACTTACTCCAATTTTTTTAGCTTTAAGAGTAGAGTTTGCTTTATTGTTTGCACTATTGATTGGATTTGCGGAATTAATTCCGTTTATTGGTGCAACTTTAGGGATTGGTATAGTAACAATTTTAGTAATGTTGCAAAATTTTGGTTTAGCTATTCAAGTAGCGATCGCTTGCGTGATCATGCAGCAAATTAAAGACAACCTCTTAGCCCCTAAATTAATGGGGGATTTCATCGGCTTAAATCCTATCTTAATTTTTGTCTCCTTATTAGTAGGAGGTCAGATTGCTGGGTTATTAGGAATCATTATTTCAGTGCCAATTGCCGGAACGATTAAAGGCACGATTGATAATATTCGCCAACTGCGCTCCTCACCAGAGATAGCTACTCAACCGCCTGTAGACAATCGCTTTGATATCTAATTAGGACAGCTATAGTGCGATCGCCAATAATTATGCTTAACCTATTCTACCTCCACAGGTAGAAGTAAAATGGGCAAATGACAGCAAATTTTAGGATTTAGAGCTAATGCGACAAATTAATTTTTTAATTATTTTTGCGATGTGTTTAGCCTTGGTTTTATTTAGCTTAGAAAATACTCAGGCTGTCCCTATTCAAGTTGTCCAAGGTGTCCAAGTGCAAGCGCCCCTGTGCATTGAACTGATTTTTGCAATGGGTTTGGGAGCGATCCTCGCGTGGATTTTTAGCGTATGGGCAAGGTTCCAGAGGATGCTTGCAACTCGCTCTGAACAACGACAAAAACGTCAGCAAGAACAACGCATTCAGGAATTAGAACAAGAAGTTGCCCGTTGTAAAGCTGAGTTAGAACAACAAAATCAGCCAGCTAATTCTGAGTTATTACCTGAAGCCACAATTGACGCAGAAGTATTAACCCAATCAAAATAAAGCGAAAGCCAGCCTATGACGGCAATATCTGAGCCAGAAACAATAACATCTTTGAAGGATCTGGGAATTTCCTTGCTAATTGAGTTAGCTCAAAACGGGGAAATTGATCCTTGGGATGTTCAAGTGATTGATGTGATTGACCGTTACTTGAGTAAACTAGCACTGGCAACGGATAAAGATCATTTTCGCCGTGATGCCGATTTGTCCGAGTCTGGGCAAGCTTTTTTGTGGGCATCCATGCTGGTATTACTCAAAGCTGACACCTTGGGACAGGAAGAACTCGGTGATGATATAGAGCTAACAGACGGCGATGAATTAGCTGATAATTGGACACAAAGGCAATTGCCAGCTAATTTAGAACGCTGTCTGCGACGCAGAGCAAGTGGACAACCACCCAAAAGACGACCTGTAACATTACAGGAGTTAATTCAACAGTTGCAGGAAATGGCTTCTGCGATCTCCGAAAAAACTCCTCGTCATCGACTGAAACGACCGAAAAATCAGTCTCTTGCTCAAGCCACTCGTGCGATCGCACAACTAGCCCATAACGAAAATCTCACAGAAATTGCGAGTGAACTAGAGCAGTTTCTACTTTGTCAATGGTCTGAATTATCCCAAGGTGAAGAGTGGTTAAATTTAGACCAGTTAGTAGCATATTGGTCTGGCGTAAAGTCAACAGATGCAATTGAGCCTACTAATGCTGAATCAACAACATCTACCCACGACCGCGTGGGCGTATTTTGGGCGCTGCTACTGCTTTCTGCTCAGTCTAAGGTAGAGTTATCCCAAGAAGAGTTCTACCAAGAAATTAAAATCCGTACTTTCTGTGCGGATGAAGAAGTAAATTTAGAGAGCTTATATAAAGCGTAAGTTTGAGGAAAAATTTTTATGAAAGCCATGATTCTGGCGGCTGGTAAGGGTACTCGTGTCCGTCCTATTACTTACACTATTCCTAAACCACTAATTCCTATCCTACAAAAGCCAGTAATGGAGTTTTTACTGGAACTGTTGCGTCAGCATGGTTTCGATCAGGTAATGGTCAATGTTAGTCACTTAGCCAACGAAATTGAAAGCTATTTTCGTGATGGACAGCGTTTTGGAGTAGAGATTGCTTATTCCTTTGAAGGTAGGATTGAAGAAAATGGCGAATTGGTAGGAGAAGCAGTTGGTTCTGCTGGTGGGATGAAGCGGATTCAGGATTTTCATCCGTTTTTTGATGATACTTTTGTGGTTTTGTGTGGCGATGCCTTGATTGATTTAGATCTCACAGCAGCAGTCAAATGGCATAAAGAAAAAGGTGCGATCGCTACAGTAGTAATGAAGTCCGTACCTAAAGAGGAAGTCCCCAGTTACGGCGTAGTTGTCACCGATGAAACAGGTAGAATTAAAGCTTTCCAAGAAAAGCCCAAAGTAGAAGAAGCTCTTAGTACTGATATTAATACTGGTATTTATATCTTTGAACCAGAAATATTAGATTATATTCCTTCTGGTGTCGAATATGACATTGGCGGTCAGTTATTCCCAAAATTAGTAGAAATGAATGCCCCGTTTTATGGCATTTCAATGGATTTCCAATGGGTAGATATTGGTAAAGTTCCCGACTACTGGCGTGCTATTCGGAGTGTGTTAGCGGGCGAAGTTAAGAATGTAGAAATTCCAGGGAATCAAGTCGCGCCTGGGATATACACAGGCTTGAATGTAGCTGTGAACTGGGACAAAGTTGATATTACTGGACCTGTTTATATTGGTGCCATGACCCGCATTGAAGATGGGGCAAAAATTGTTGGTCCTACAATGATTGGTCCTAATTGTTGGATTTGTAGCGGCGCTACTGTAGATAACAGTGTAATTTTTGAATACTCCCGTTTAGGACCAGGTGTGCGTTTAATAGATAAGTTAGTGTTTGGGCGTTACTGTGTAGATAAAACTGGTGCAACAATTGACGTACAAGCAGCAGCACTTGACTGGTTAATTACCGATTCACGCCAGGTTATCCCAGCAGAACCGACAGCAGCACGACAGGCGATCGCAGATTTATTAGGTACAGAGGGCGTTTAGGGAGGGGGGAGGGGGGAGAAGAGAGGAGTCAGATAGTTAGCCAGAATATTATCCTTATCTTCCTCTGCCCCCCTGCTAGATAATCTACGGTGACAGGTAAGTATAACGTCCTAAGCTATGCTCATAATTTTGTAGCAATCGCTGTGCTTCCTGAATAGTAATCCGTTTTTCTAACAAAGCTTGTTCAGTTCGCTGACGCATACTTTCTACCAAATCTTCAGCATCATATTGAACATAACTGACTACTTCAGCCATAGTGTCACCTTTAACTACGTGCTCAATTTGGTAGCCTTTGGGTGTCAGCTTGATATGCACTGCATTGGTATCACCAAATAAATTATGTAGATTACCCATAATCTCTTGGTAAGCACCACCCAGAAATAAACCTAAATAATAAGGTTCTCCTGGTTTTAAATCGTGCAATTCCAGCACAGGTTTGACATCTCGCAAATCAATAAACTGATCGATTTTGCCGTCGCTGTCGCAAGTCAGATCTGCTAAGATACCTCGCTGAGTCGCTTCTTCATCTAAACGGTGAAGCGGCATAATCGGAAAAAGCTGGTCAATTGCCCAACTATCCGGCGCAGATTGAAAGACTGACATATTGACGTAGTAAATGGAAGCCATGATTTTTTCTAGGTCTTCCAAATCGTCAGGTACATATTCCTGCTCTCTAGCAATATCCAGAATTTTCTTACAACAAGCCCAGTATAATTGCTCTGCTCTGGCTCGCTCAGTAATGCGAAGATAGCCTAGTTTAAATCGGCTGAGGGCTTCTTCTTTAAACTGAGTCGCGTCGTAGAATGCTTCCTGATAGTTTTGAACGTTGATGTTATTAAAGGTTTCCCAGAGATTGCGAATAATCAGGTGTTCTTCTTCTTTGGCTGGGGTTGGTGGGTCAGTAGGGACATCACTGGTACTAAGTACATCAAAAATTAGCACTGATTGATGGGAAGCGATCGCCCGACCACTCTCACTAATCAAAGTCGGTACAGGTATCCCCCGCTCATCGCAAGCTTCCTTGACTTCAGCAATAATATCGCTGGCGTAATTCTGCAAGTTGTAATTTTTTGAGGCGTGGAAATTAGTTTGCGAACCGTCGTAATCTACTCCTAGTCCCCCACCCACATCAAGATATTTCATGTTCGCACCTAGTTGTGCCAATTCTACAAAAATCTTGCTTGCTTCTAAAATGGCATCTTTAATCACACTAATAGAAGAGATTTGAGAGCCAATGTGGTAATGCAGCAGTTGCAAAGATTCCAGCATATTAGCTTCTTTCAACTGCTCGACTACCCGAATAATTTCAGGAATAGTCAAACCAAATTTAGCGCGATCGCCAGATGAGTCTCCCCAACGACCAATTCCTTTGCTACTCAGCTTGGCGCGAACACCCAAAAATGGTTGAATTCCCAAGGCGCGGCTAGCATCAATGACCAGTTGTACTTCTTCAATCTGCTCTAGTACAATCATCGGTGTTTGCCCCAAACGTTGGGCTAACATTGCCGTTTCAATGTACTCCCGATCTTTATAACCATTGCAGATCAACAGTGCGCCTGGGGTATCTAGCATCGCCAAGGCAATCATTAATTCTGGTTTTGAACCAGCTTCTAAGCCAAACTGATAGGGTTTACCAAACCTTACTAAATCTTCTAGCAGATGGCGCTGTTGGTTACATTTAACTGGGAATACACCCCGATAACCACCTGCATAGTTATAACGAGTAATTGCTTTAGCAAACGAAGCATTTAACCGCTCAATGCGATGTTCCAAAATATCTGAAAAGCGGATTAGTAGAGGCAATCCTAGATTACGCTGGCGCAAGGCGTTAACTAAATCAAATAAATCTAGTGAACCGCCGCGATCGCCTTTAGGTGATACAGTGATATGACCCGCAGCATTGATCGAGAAATAAGGTTCACCCCAACCTTGAATCCGATATTGATTCTCGCTATCCTCGATCGCCCATTTTTTCTGACGTGAGTTAGCTTTATTACTTTGGGTAGAATTCATTCCCATTGTTTCAACAACTTGCTCATCACTGTTGTCCAAAAAATTTTCTACCCCAAATTGAGCTTGCGATAGCTCTACTCCCATGTTTGTATAACCTCGCCATCACCTGTCGCACTCGTCAGTTTATCGCATATTTCTCAAAGACTGCCTGCTTCATTTGGAGAATAGTTATACTGTTTTACTTTTAAGTTGATACAAATAGGCTTGGCTCATTGCTCATTGCTTATTGTTAAGTGGTTATAAGAAAAAAGTTTGAAAACCCTTAGCATGGACGGCAAGGGATGAAAACCAGAGTCGCGCGTTTACGCCTCCTTATTGTCTTTGTTGTGCAATATATCGTTTCACGGTTTCAGTACAAACGTTTCCCGCAGTAGATACAAAATAGCTTGGAGTCCACAGCGTAGGTAGCTTGAGCAATTCAGGAAACTATGAGCTTAAATGATGTGATGCTCTACCTTTGATTCTATTCATAATCTGAGATGGGTTGTCTGTAGGCTTAGTGTTAACATAATCAACACATTACAACAAGACAAGGAGGTGATAACGCAGTGTTGATCTTGGAGTACAAAGCAGTAGTTAACAAAAAGCAACAATCAGCTATTAATGAGGCTATTAGGACTACACAGTTCGTTAGGAATAAAACTATCCGTTATTGGATGGATGCGCCCAAAGAATCAAGAGTTAACAAAATAGCTTTAAATAATTACTCAACAGCACTGCGTAAAGAGTTTAAGTTTGTAGAAGAATTAAACTCAATGGCTTGAGTATTTTGCTGCTAAATTCGACACAAAAGCTGTTGCGGTTCCACCCCATTACACATCACAGAAATGTAGTGATTGTGGGGTAATAGTTAAAAAATCTCTATCAACCCGCACTCATAAATGTAGTTGTGGATGCGAGTTACAAAGAGATACAAATGCAGCAATAAATATCCTGAATTTAGGTAAAAATAGGGATGGGCAATCCCGAATCAACGCTACAGGAGTTGGAGCCACTACTCTGCTTGGGGAAACCCTGGTTGAGCAAGTTCTGACGGCGAATGTAGAATCCCTTCGGCTTTAGCCAAGGGAGTGTTAATATATGCTTATCTCTTAAGAGAGACGCTCCCAGAAAAAATTTAATATTTATCTGTCTTTAGCCACTTAAAGAAGGTATATAGCACTTTGATATTTTGCTATAAAAGCAGTGCGATCGCCAACCTAACTTGGTTGCTCGTGAGGTAAAAATATCGCCAATTATTTATATTTTATTTGAGGTTTTGATGGTAAAAACTTTTAGCCCAGGTCGGCATCAGAGGTTTACACTAGCTTCCTTAAAGCTATTGATGGCAAAGCATCCAGTTGCTTTTTGCGGTGGTATCTGGATTTTTCTGGTATTAGTTAGTACTGTAGCAGCGCAAGGATTACTTAGCCCTAGTTTTGTTAAACAGCAACACCTAAAGAGCATAACTGCTGATAATGTGGAGCAGGGAGCATCAAAGTCAATTCATAACAGTGCTGTGGAACAAAAGCAGTCCAGCAAAATTCCTGCTGCTATACAGGAAGAAAACCTTCAAAATACGCCATCGTCAACAAATGTTGAGGTTCAGAACTTTTCACCAGTTACAATTGCGAAATCGCAGCAAAATCACACGCTACTGTGGTTATATGGCGGAATATTTGTAACTTTTATTTTAGGTTTTCTCTTCATCTGTATTAGTTTTCGTTATAAACCACAGCGTTCTCAGAAAATTAAAAGTGGAAGTAAAAAGCTCAAAAGCAACCAGAATCAAACAAAGCGTAAGTCAAAGGAACAACTACCCAAACAGCAACGTAAGCAGCCATCTCAACAATTGCGAAAACCTATAAGAGCAAAATCGCCTCATGGGTTACAACCATTAGTAACAGTCATGCCGCCAGAACCTAATTTTGTTGTAGATTCAGGTGAAGAAAGCTTGGCAGATATAATGGATATGCGTAAACATCAATCTCTAGCCGAGCTACTAGGTGAGAAGAAAATCAGCTAGATAAATTTATTTTTTGACTGGATTCGTGATTAAGAAAAAAATTGACCAATTGTTCTTGAAATAAAAACTAGACCGAGGTTGTAGGTCATAAATTTATCCAATTAAATGAATTGCCAATCAACCAAAACTTCAATAACTAATTCTGCAAACTTTTTATAAAATCTATTTTTTTCATAGTTTCTAAATCACAAAGTCCGTTTACTTCAAGTTTGTAATCTTGCTGAAGTTTGATTACAGCTTGTTTAGTTGCTTCACCAAAATCACCATCAACTACCCCAGTATAATAATTAAATTTTGCTAATTGTTCTTGTAGTTTTTTAACATTTTCCCCTTGTGAGCCTATTTTTAAAACATCCATGATTGATTACCCTAATAAAAAATCTAATTATAGAATAATCTCATGCTGAGAAAATGTCAATAAATTAACTCTTCCTGAAAGGAAGGTCAAAAAATGTATTTAGGTAATTTTTTTCTATCAAAAATGCCATTACGATTTAATTTTTAATAGTGATTTCCAGTCTTGAATTGCTTTTTTAGACCAGATCCAATCTTTACTTAAAGCTTCTGGTTGATAATGAACTGGATCAGTATTCATTACCTGCTGGCGTAGTTTCATTGATTCGCTTAAAAAGTTTTGACGTTTCTCTGCTGGTTGCGATGAAGCCAATTTTCTTAAAACTAATGCTAATCCTGCATAAGTATTTAAGACCTCATGGTTATTTTTCTCAATTTTTGAGTTAGTTGCTGTTGCTGGCTGTGGTTTACTCAGGTAGAGAGCATCAAACCACACTTTACTTGCCAAATCATATTTGCCTTCATTATAGTAGGCAAACCCTAAAGCATTTAAATATTGAGGAGATTTAGGTTTGTTTCTCTTGGCTATTTCCCAGTAACGACGTGCATCATCAAAACTAAAATCTTTGCTACCTTTTTCGGCTGATTGCCAAGCTAATCTTCCACGTAAAAAGCTAATTTCAGGGTTATTTAGTTGCTGTTTAGGAACTTGAGACAAAGCGGCGGATGCTTGCGGTAAAGCATTACGATTTAGTAATTCTGTTACTGCTTGTTGAGCGATTACCAAGTCACCCTGGCTGAACTTTTCGATGGCGAGTGTGGCGAGATTAGGCGTATTTGTTTTTTGAAAATCAATCTGTTTAATATTTGTGTTATTTTGCTGAGATGGTATTAAAGCTAGTTGCTCAGGTAACAAATCCCCAGGTTTTGGCGGACGATTTTGTAAAAACAAAAAACCTGATATAGCGATCGCACAAATACCCGCCGCAGTTAATACTGGTAGTAATACAGGAAAACGCTTTCCCTTTCGCCAAGAATTCAACTTAGAATTCAGTGAATTAGAATTGACATTTTCTAGCGGTTTTTCTAAAGATGGATGATTTAACGGTTGATTTGCTGTTTCCTGTTGGGTTAATACTTTACCCTGATTTTGCTCTGCTGGCGCAGAACGACGGTATTGGGGATTTTCTGGCAACCCTTGGTAAACTGTTGATATAGGTGGAACACCTGAACCTTGGGGTAACAAATTCTCGGAATCAGAAACAGTTACAACTGGTTCATCAGTTGTAGGATTCGCTTGGCATAACTGTTGAAATAAATCAGAAACTAAAGCTAAATCTTCTTCATAATCTGAATTGCCACTATCCATATCCTCAAACATATCGGGGATTGAATCATCTTCATAATCGGCACTTAATTCATCTAAAGATGACATTAAATCATCGTCAGTATCTAAGAAATGAGAATGAAAAAAGTTGTTTGATGGTGTGAATAGAGCTTTTTCATCTTCCGAAGCTAGGAAATCCTCAAAAGAATCCGCTAATGATAGGCGTGATGATATTTGTGTAGGATCATTATAATTAGTTAGAAAACCGTTAAAGTCACGATGTAAGTAGAGAACTGGCAACGCCCAATATAATTGGTTTGAACCGTAAGCAGAAATTAATCCTTGTCTTGCTCTACTTAAACTGAGGTCAATGGGATAACCTTGCTTAAGATTACGGTAAAACAAGCGTGTTAACGTTAAGGCAACTTCATCAGGAATACGTTCTGCCATTGCTAAAACGCTAGGGATACCACGTTTAATTAAAGCTTGGACTAAATTTTGTTCTGTGCCATTATCAGCAGGATCTGATGTGGCGGTATCAGCACTACGACAAGAATTAAAAACTGCTAATTGTACGCCATTATTTACTAGCAAACCTGCTAGATCATCTCCGTTTAAGACTTCACTTAAACCACTTTTGGCACTTACTAAATATAAATCACCACCAGCAACGCCTAAGTTACTGTGTCCTGCGTAGTGAAAAATTTGATATCGACCTTGTTCTAAGGCGATGCTTAACTGTTCTCTGCCTGGTTGCTCTAAGATTGTTAGTTGAATTATGGGGGAATCCTGGGGTGAGCTATCGCGCAGTTCTGCCTGCAAATGATTAGCTTCTTGTTTAAGCTTAAGAGTTTCTTTGTCAGTAGGAGCAGCAATTACCATTAATATTTTTATAGGTTGATTTTCCTCATAAGCTGCGGATTGAGGATTGCGCTTTAAACTGGTACTTAGTTGATAGCGAGAAAAAGCTACATCTGCTCGTGTTGCTAGAGGGCGATCGCCTGCGTGTAAAACTTCCCACGGTAGGCGAGATAAACGTGAACCTTTCAAACCTAAATGCAACCGCAAAACTGAGTGCTGATTTTCTGCGATCGCCTGCGCGATCAACCAACTCTCGCGCAAGCTACCTTTAAATAAAGCATTGTAAAGTTCTTGACCCAACGCCACTAGATTGAGAGAAGATTGCGTTTCTCTAGTGTCCTTACTCTCCAACAACCCGAATAACGGGTCATTCATCAGTTTTCGTGCGTTAGTTAACCATTCTTCAACAGCCCAATTGACCTCGACTTCAGCCAAGGGAACCCCTGATGCAACCCGTTCTATTCTGACCAAATATTGATCTTGGGTTTCTAATGGAGTTACAGAGATATAAAATTCCTGCGTCACGATTACCTGCTACTCCTGCTTGCTGAAACTTTGGCTGTTTTTGCCTAAGCGAGAAATTATTCCCCTCTATTTCTAGATTGATACAAGTAACTCAAAGTTTCCACTTTCAAAGGGGCGCTATTCGTAAATTAGGGTGAGGCGTGAGGGAAATGAGGGGTGAGGAGTGGTTGAGCAATTATTTTAAATCAGTGCGATGCTCCTTACTTTTCTTGTCTGTCGTCGCTATGCCTGACTGTAGGCTACCGCCAACGCGAAGCGGCTCCGCAGGAGCATGGCGCACTTAAATAAATATCACGCTGATTTTTTCCGGATCGAGATGTTCCAGCTTAGAACAATGAAGTGGTAGATGCACCCTGATTAAGATCCCCTGGCTCACAGCTTTGAGTTGGGGATTTTTTTATTGTAACTTGCTTTTCTGATTTGTCCGATCAGCCCAAGCTTATTTCAACTAGCCCAACCTGCTAACTGCTCTTGTAAGCTAAAAAAATAAGAGCAATTTCGGAGATTATACCAGTGACGGATCGGGCTGTAATTAAGTTTTCTTCAGAAGACTGCGGCATTTGCCACAAAATGTCTTTTTATGACCAGAAAGTATCTGAAGAACTGGGTTTGCAATTTGTTGATGTCAAAATGCAGGACACGGCGACTTATCGCAAGTATCGTAAAATTTTGTTAACACAGTATCCCGACAAGGAAGGCATGGGATGGCCTACTTATCTCATCTGTGATTCTCCAGAAGGAGAATTTAAAATTTTAGGTGAAGTTAAAGGTGGTCATCCCAAAGGTGAGTTTAGAAGCAAACTGCAAGCTGTTGTAGATGCAGCAGCTAGTTAAGTAGCTATCAGCTATCAGCAGTCAGTAATACAAAAAGGCGTAAGGGCGGGTTGAGAGTTTATTCATGTCTCAAAACTGATAAACTTTCCCCAAAACCCGCACCTACAGCTTTTATTAACATCACACAGTTTAAAACCGCTTTAATTCTCAAACGGTAAAATTGAGTATTTGTCTTTCAACTGATAGCTGATAACTAAAAGCTAATCGCTAATCACCTCAAATGATTTTACTTCTAGAACTGAACCAATCATGGCGAAGGTCATCACATCATCTCGCACTTCGCCTGTAACTTTGACTTTTAAATTGGATTTCTTTAAGTCAGATGGTGCATCCTTAAGTTCATAAGTTTCGCCACCTTCGGAGACTAAAGCCCAAGTCCCTGGCCCTAGTCCTTTTTTTTCAATACTTCCAGTTACAGTGATACTCATGCTATTTTTTCTTCTCCTTTAGAAGCTAAACGCGCTAGTCCATAACACAGTAAGGCGTTAGCAATTAGGAACAGGCGAGCTAAATTGCCAGAACCTAACCCCCAAACTGCTGGTGAGACTATAGCACTCACTGCTAAACAGGAAGCTACACCCAGGGTAGAACCAATGGCGAACCACTTTAATTGTGGATGTCCTAGTAATAAAGCTATGAGTAGCAAGGGAATTAGCACACTAGCAAAGATGGGATTTAATACGCTACTTCCTTGAATGATGTTACCGAGTTCAGGAAGAGAACTGCCCATAACTCTAAAAGGCCACTGGGGAAGATCAAATATATAGAAGCTTCGCAGGAAAAATAATCCTGAACTACCTGCAAGTAGCCCACTTGTAAGTGACCAACTCCAAGCAAAGGGAAAATAATTTCGTAAAAACCAAGCTAGTAGATAGGAACCTAGTACCATGCCAATTTTAGGCAGAAGTGATATTGCACCACCATCAATCCAAAAACGTAAATTAAGATAACCGTTATCCCGTAACCAGCGAAAGAAATCATTAAAGCTGATTTGTCCTTTTAATGCTAATTTCACCGCCGCCGCCGCGTCTAAATGACCAGCACCAAACTGATTAAGAGGGTCATCTTTTACAACTCTCACTGATTGCTTAAGGACGCGCAGCACTTCTTCTGGTTCTGTGATACCAGCAGCTTTGACTAATGCAGCAACACCAGCAACGTGAGGCGCTGCCATGCTAGTACCTTGAAATCCCATGATTGCTGATGCACCAGTTTCAGGATCAATGGTGTCTTGCAAAATCATACCTGTCTCACTGCCACCAGGGGCAGAGATATCAACCCCAGCGCCAAAGTTAGAATAAGGTGCTTTTTCACCCGCAGCATCTAAAGCTGCCACACCGATAACGTGAGCATATCTTGCTGGGTAGGATACTGAACTACTATTTTCGTTACCAGCAGCAGCGATGACTACAACACCTTTACTGTAGGCGTAGTTAATCGCTTCTTCCATGATGTTACTTTCACCACGACCACCCAAGCTCATGTTAATTACATCAGCGCCGTTATCAGCAGCAAAGCGGATAGCTTCAGCAATATCCGCAACTGTACCACCACCACCTGCGCTGAGAACTTTGAGAGGCATAATACTGGCTTCGTAGGCGATACCTGCTACACCATAATTATTGTTAGTAGATTGGGCGATCGTACCTGCAACGTGAGTACCGTGACCGCTATCATCATCGGCAGGAATTTGATCGTTAACAAAGTCGTAACCTTTAACAAACTTAGTATCTTTTAAGTCTGGTACACGGCTAACACCTGTATCAATTACAGCGACAGTAATGCCATTTCCCTTTGTTTCGTCCCAAGCTTGTTCTACATTAATACTGCGTAAATTCCACTGCTTGGCATAATCTGGATCGTTGGGTATATATAAGGCTTTATAAATATAATTTGGTTCAATATATTCAGTTTGTTTAGCTAAATTAGATTTTTTGAGAGTATTTAAAAGAGTGCGATCGCCTGACACAATATAAACATGATCCGTTGCGGAAAATTCACTATTGAGGCGAGGACTAACTTGATACTGTTGTGCGATCGCACTTACCTGATCGTTAATCTGTTCTGCTGGCACATCTTCCCTAAAGTCCAGCACAATCGAGTTAAAATCTCCTTGATTTGCTAAACCTTTAAAGTTAAATAAAGCAAAACCCAGTCCTAAAATAAATAAACTTAAAATTAACAGTCTTCTCATGGCAAGCAATTACCGTCGCAAAGAGTGTAATCACCACCATAACTCAATAGAATAAAATTCGTCGGTAATATTGCAGAATACTTAACAAACAGACATCTCCAAAAATGAATGTAGAGACGCGCTCTAGCACGTCTCTACAAGGGTTATAGGTAACTAACCCGATATATTTATAGAGATATCTACTGGACTTTTTGCCAAGCTTGGGTCTTTACAGCACCCATATCCATTCCAGGTAAGGTGTTGTACTTGATATAAAATCCCACCACTACTAACAAAGCAATTACTAACGCACCAATTCCAATTGGACTAGGTAGCCAAAATACTGCTTCAATATGGTTCAATTCACCAGGCTTGAGTGTCCATACTAACTTATGCCCTTCATCAGAAATTACGGGAGTAATAGCATTAGGAGATTTTTCAATGCTTTTTACTTTTGCAGATGTGTTTAAGCTAAACTCCAAATCAAACAGCGAACCAGGACTAACAATTACGCTACCATTTGAAGATAGAACGCCGAGCGATCGCAAATCTACGTCATAAATCAGCTTATTCCGCACAAATAAAAGCAAGTTACTTTGCTTTAATCTAAATTTAGATTCCAGTTGCGGTAAATCTACAGTTTCAACAGTCTGAGATTTATTACCTTTTTTAACACTAGGGTTGAAAAATTCATTGAACTTTGATTCAAGTTCTGCCCCAGTATTAAAGGGAATATTAACAACCATTTCATCTTTGGATAAGCGTTTAGTTTTGCCTTCCAATCGTCTTGCTCTACGCTCAATACTATCTAAGTATTCCTGTACTGTTGACTTACTAAAGCTGGTGAGTTGTTCACCTAACTTAATATGTTGTACAATCTCGCCGTTATGCAGATTTTCAACATTAATCCCTGCATCATACTTGACACAGCCAGATAGCAACAAAGCAGCCAACACCATCATCCATATTACTCGCAAGCGACCAAAGGCGCTGCTGATCACCCCCATGAAGTTAACTTTGCTCTTTCTTGTTGCTAAAACTGTTGGCTTCACAAGTACCTCCAATCGCTCACGATTTCAGCTTGTCTGGTCAATCCCTTATGATAAAGCGTTTGCCACTGAGAAAATGATCTCTTTTGCAAAAAATACGTTGATGTAGTACTACAGACTAAACCAAACTAAGCCGCCAAGTGTTAAACCAATAACAGTCAGAGCGACCCAAATGAATTTATTGTCCTTAGTATTAACTTGACTAAGATCAATAGGTTCTGGTTCTGGGCGTTTTTTAGGACGATTAGAATTAGAACCAGCACTACCTTGGCGAAACTTACCATCTGAGTCAGGTAAGTTAGCGAGATCGGGAATTTCGCTCAACCAGTCGGCGCGTCTGCTTAACTCAGGGGCTTGCATGATATAAAGCAAGTTTTTAGCTTGCTTACGGGTTTCTGGGTCTGGGTGACGTGCTAATTGTTTACAAACTGCGATCGCATCTGCCCTTTGTCCCGTTGCTTCATAAGCGGTAATTAACCAAATATGAACTTCTCCTCCTCGACGCGAATTAGGAGTTATTAAGGCGCTGGCTGCCTCAAATTCATCTACCGCCTGTCGATACTCACCCCGCTCAAAAGCAGTTTTTCCAGCTTGATAATTAATTTGGAATTGCTCTAGATTTTCTGAACTCACCTTAGTATTTTTACGTCTACAATAATCGCTTCTTCAAATTTTATCTGAGCAGATTACTATCAGAGCGGGATTTGACCCATCACTTGCTACCTAAGAGCCAGCAATCTAGCTTAGGATAGATTTAATTATTGGAAAGCTAGTTTTTTCAAAAATAATTCATTTTGTTAAAAAAAAATCATGTTTCAAATACCCTATCGGCTGAGTAATAACCCTTATCTAACTACAAGAACTTCAGTAGCAGCTTTTATACTAGGAGTTGCAATACTGAATGTTACATCCCCAGTTGAGGCAATACCTTTAATAGTCCAGCAAGGTAACTGTAATCAGGGAACCAGTTCCTATATTTACGGCAGTCCTATTCCCACCCCTATGCCTGTCAACCCAGTAACAGGATTACAAAATTTTGGGAACAATTCCTACGGCAACTGTAATTTTAATTATTCTGTACCTTTGAGTGGGACAATCCAAAACTCGGTTTTAATTAATCCCACATTAATAAATTCACAAATTTATGATTCTGTTTTAGTTAACCCCAGAATTGTCAATCAGCCAGTTTACCCCAGCCCTTATTATGGAGGATTCCCAAACGTATATAATTATCCCATCCGTAGCCGGATACGAATGGGATTTTAATAGTAAGTTAGCCCTCATTCATCTAGGACATAAACTCTGATGCAACCAGCATTGAACCAATACCTGCATCAGTAAATATTTCTAATAAAAGTGAGTGAGGAATACGACCATCAATAATGTGTGCAGCTTTAACACCTTGAGCAAGCGATCGCACACAACAACTTACTTTAGGAATCATTCCACCACTAACTACACCACTCTTCATTAACTCCCGCGCTTCTTGGATATCCACTTTAGGAAGTAGCGTAGATGGGTCTTTATAATCTTTTAAAATACCCGCAGTATCAGTCAGCAAAATTAACTTTTCTGCACCTAAAGCCGCCGCCAGTTCACCAGCTACCGTATCAGCATTGATGTTATAAGCTTGACCTGTTTCATCGGCTGCTACGCTTGAAATTACAGGGATATAACCACTGCTAATAAGTGAATTCAATAATTTGATATCTATACTATTTACCTCACCCACAAAACCTATACCCTGTCTACCTTCTGGGCGGGCTTTGATTAAATTCCCATCTTTGCCACAAATACCTACAGCCAAGCCACCAGCTTGATTAATCAGAGAAACAATTTCTTTATTTACCCGACCAACTAAAACCATCTCCACAACATCCATTGTGGCAGCATCAGTTACTCGTAGACCATCTTTAAATTGTGGTTCAATTCCTAGCTTATCCAGCCAGCTATTAATTTCAGGACCACCACCATGTACTACCACAGGTCGTAGACCAACACAAGACAAAAAGACAATATCGCGCATTACCTTGTCTTTCAAATTGCTGTCTTTCATCGCTGCGCCGCCGTATTTAACGACCACAGTTCGACCACTAAATTGTTGAATATAAGGAAGCGCCTCACTCAACACTCTGACACGAGTGGCTTCTTCTTGCATGAAGTATTCGCTGTTGTTAAGCATAAGTATTGTTAGAAAGTTCTATGAATTGCACATAATGTAGATAATGGTAGGTTGGGTTTCACTATCGCTCAACCCAACAAAATCTTCAAAAACGCTTCTATACTACATCGAATCAGTGATATTTGCCGTAGCAATGCTTACAGACAAAGGTTTATAAAAAAGTTTAAATTATTTTAGACATATTTAATTATTAGAATTTTCTGGACAAACAGCTTTAGGTTTGAGTACTTGCGGAATAGACTCAATTATGAGTCTACTTAGCTGTTCAGGCGTATCGTTAGCAGCAATAGAAATTTTTATATCAGCTTGAGCGTAAAGACGTTGCCGTTGTTCAAGTAGCTTTTGCAGTTTTTCAGCAGGATTAACATCTTGCAGCAATGGTCGAGTGTTATCTTGTGCTAAACGCTCTATGAGTAACTCTACTGGAGCATCTAGCCAAACTATTAAACCGTGATGCAAATAGCTCCAATTTTCCCGCTTTAAAACAATACCGCCACCAGTAGCAATTGCCAGTTTGGTATAAGCAGATATTTCTGATAGTACTTGGCTTTCTAGCTTCCTAAAACCTTCTTCACCAGTATCAGTAAAAATTTGGGTAATGGTTTGACTAGCAACTTGTTCAATTAAAGTATCAGTATCAAAAAAGCGATACCCTAGCTGATTTGACAGTTCGCGCCCTACGGTAGTTTTACCAGCGCCCATCATTCCAATTAAATAAACGTTAACTCCGTTTAACAATTTTTCCTCCTGTTAATTGGTCATTGTTAATTGATTATTCATCCAATTCGTCATCATCAAATCCCCAATCGTCTTCCTTTTCTTGATTTGAGGTATCACGAGTAGGATTATCGCTATCACGATAAGGTGGAGTAATCACCCGATAATTGGCATCATAAACTGCTTCAGTTCTGCCAGCACCGGAACTGCTAGGCTCTCGATAATTGTAAGAATAAACTGATCCTGTTACCGTGCGACTTTTGGGTTCTTGTTTAACTTCATATTCCCTAGACTCTTGAATAACAGTGTCCTGTCGGGAAGGAGGTTTAGGTTCCTCCTCAAACTCCCAATCGTCATCTTCTGGTGCTTCCTCAACTTCCCAATCCGAATCCCATTCTTCAGATGTATCGTCACTTATAGGCGTTTCTGGTGGCGGTGGTGTGTAATGGCGACTAGCAGTTGGCTCAGTTTCACGCCGTTTACCCGCAGCAGGGGAAGGTGATGCTTCTAATTGACGGATACGCACTAATAGCGATCGCCTTTGAAGATAACTGAAAAATTGTAAGCACAAACTGGTAAAGAAACCAGCAGTTAAAGCGCCCAAAATCCAAGTCGCCACAGGAAGCGCCTGTGTTTTCATACCTAAAAACACAATTGGTAACACTGGTGACAAATTTTGCAACACCAACAAACTTAGTCCACCCACCAGCACAAATAGCAGCAAAATCTGAATTATAGGCATAAAAAGTGAGGGGTAAGGAGTTAATAAGCTTTTCGACGATCAATGACCAACCTTAATGTTAGGTTTATTTCTACCCAGCTACTTAGAGCCTATCCAAAAAATAATTAATTATATAAAATATCTGCGTTTATCTGCGGCTAAAATCTCTTAAAAATACTTTTCGGATAGGCTCTTAATATACTTTCTCTATTTTGGCTATTGCTTAATATGTCCACCTTGCCAACGATTAATTGGAATACAATCAATATCGAACTGATCTAAAGCACGCGCCACCACAAAATCAACTAAATCCTCAATTGTTTTGGGCTGGTGATACCATGCTGGAATTGCAGGTACAATTCTTACCCCAACTTCTGCCAAGCTAGTTAAATTCCGTAGATGAATTAAACTAAACGGAGTTTCGCGCGGCACAATTACAAGTTTACGCCCTTCTTTGAGTTGAACATCAGCAGCCCTTTCTAACAAATCAGAACTTAACCCAGCAGCTAACTTTCCTACAGTACTCATACTACAAGGCATAATCAGCATTCCTTGTGTACGGAACGAACCACTAGCAATATTAGCTCCAACATCGCTTGAGCGATGGCATCTTAATTTACCCTGAGTGTCTACTCCAGCTTGCTCGCGCCAAAACTGCTCTTGTTGATCGGGTTCTACAGGCATACGAATATCTTGCTCTGCCTGCCAAACCATATAAGTTGATTTGGAAGCAACTAGCTCAATGGTATACTCTGCCTCTAATAAAAATTTCAAGGCACGCACAGCATAGATTAAACCCGAAGCACCCGTAACGCCTAATATTAGAGGGCGACTTGATTGTTCAGTAGGATAGTCTTGCGGCATTATGAGTGTTAAGTTTTGATTTTCAGACACAAAGAGCGATCGCTAATCAATTGAATTAAATAAAATTTGTCAGCAATAAGCTCATAAATAAACTTATCAAAAACAAATTTAATCTTAGTATTTATCTGTGTAGCCTGCGGCACGGCTACGCCTACATCTGTGGTTAATTAACCAATCTTAAATTTATAGAGCTTACGCCAAACAAGACGCGGGCAAGATGCCCGCACTATTTAAGAAATACAAGGGACGCGATCGCGTAGCGACTCCGCAGGAGTATCGCATCCCAGCAACACAGCTACTAAAAATTAGTCCTCCAAATCTTCATTACTCGCTTCACTACCACCGCTAACAGTTACTAAATCAATCTGTTGACGATAATAATCTACACTTTTCACTTCAACTTCAACGCGATCGCCTAGTCGATAAGCAGTGCGGTTTTTTCGACCTACAAGACAAGAATGGCGAGAACGAAACTCATACCAATCATCCTTCAGGGAGCTAACATGAACCAATCCTTCCACTAGCAAATCTTCAATTTCCACAAAGAAACCATAAGACTGAACTCCAGTAATCAAACCTTTGAAAACTTCACCAGTCCGTTCTTTCATCAGTTCAGCTTTCTGTAGTCCTTCTAAATCAGCTTCCGCATCGTATGCCAGTTTTTCACGCTCATTAAGATGAGTAATCATTGATGATAACTGGATCTCTAACTCTTCATGGATGGTTGGTGGTAAAACATTCCAATTAACATTACCGTGAGAGCTACTATGATACAGATTCACTGGATCTTTAGAACGGGTAGAACGGCGATCGCGACCTTTTTCAAACAGCATATGCAACACTCTTTGAATCAATAAATCCGCATAGCGCCGCAGAGGAGATATACAGTGCGTATATGCTGCGCTTGGTGGATCTCCCATTCCCAAAGCTAAACCAAAGTGAAATCCTGGTCTCGTGCTGTAGTTAGCTGGCTTTAAAGTTGACTTCAACAAGTAATTCAACACTCTTGTTGCTGATGATTCAGCAAACATTTGGGTAAAGCTTTGGAAATCTGAGGGCAGTACTACTTCTTCTTCTTGTAAGTTAAGATTTAGCCCCAAATTGTTACCCAACTTCAGTAAATCCTGAATCTCTTCTGGATCTGGTGCTTTTTGTACACAATATATGCTAGGCACAGATAGCGATTGCAGATGAGAAGCCACAGCAAGATTTGCTAAAATCATCAACTCTGCTAATAGAGAGTTAATCGGTAAACCAGAAACAACTACCGTGCCAATTCTGCCTTCATCTTGATATGGTAAATTAGCTTCCGGCAGATTTACTTCAAAAGCACCCCGCCCTAACCGATGCACTCTCAGCATTGGGGCTACTGTAAAAAATAAGTTGTTGAGTATTTCCAATACGGCTGTCATTTCTGGGTGTTCTTCTTGAGGACTTCCCAACATTGACTGCGCTTGTTGATAACTCAATTGATGATCAACTTGAATAATCGTAGGTTGAATTTCAAACTCGACAATTTGACCACCCTCATCTAATGTCAGTAATACTGAAATAGCAAGTCGCTCTTGCCCTGGCTCTAAAGAACATTGAGCAATCACAGCATCGGGCAGCAGAGGCAGCAGAGTTTGCCCTAAATATACTGCTGTACCGCGCCTTTTTGCTTCTAGATCGATTGGTTCATCGGGTAAAACGTAGGGTGTAGTATCGGTAATGTGAACGCCTAAACGCCATTGTCCAGTATCAGTTTTTTCTAAACTAAGTGCATTTTCGATAATTCCAGATTGCCCATCAACTAAGCTATTTTCAGCAAAAGCAACAGTTAAAAGATTGCGTAGATCTAGACGCTGATTTTTGTCTTTTTTACTGATAGCTTTAGGCAAACCTTCCGCCGCTTTCAAGACATTTTCACTAAAGAAGCGACGCAAATCATGCTTGCAACAAACAATGTCAGTATCAGCCGCCTCTTCAGCGTCGCTACCGAGAACACGAGCCACTTTCCCAACTGGTGGGTTTTGTCCTAAAGGATATCGGAGAACTTCTACATGAACTAGATGGTCTATAGCTTCTTCTAAGTTTTCGCTATTCGTTTTGAGAGCTAATTCAAACAATAGTCGATCATCAAGAGGAACGGCTCGATAACCTGAATCGGTTTGCCTAACTCGTGCTAGAACCGAAGGATTAGCTCGCTCTAAAATCAGCCTAACTTCCCCTTCAGGACTACGACGGCGACTGCCTTCTTTAGTAACTTTAACAAGTACGCGATCGCCATTCCAAGCATTACTCAAATGGCTTTCTCGAATATAAATATCCTCAGCTTGCTCTGCATCTTGAATCGCAAAGCAAAATCCTTTACTTGAACAGCGCAGCTTCGCCTCAACTACGTCATCTTCATAAACACGCCGATACTTCCCACGCTCTTTTACCAAAATCCCCACTTTTTCCAGAGTATCTAAGATAATCTCCAGTTTTTCCAGGTTTTCCTCATCTTCGCAACCAAGTTTTTTTTCTAATGCTTTGGGTGCCACTAACTTGTCACCAGTAAAATTAGAAAGTAGTGTAGCGATTGAAAATTCCATGCAGCTTCCTTAGCCTCCGCCCCTAAAACGATTACTTTGCTGTAACCAGATCTTTTTACTTTTGGTAATACGCCACACTCGGTCTCTAGAGTATTTCCGCTCTCCGCGACGAGATTGTAGAGAGCGTCAATTAAAGCTTGCCGCCGAGCATGGAGCATATATTTTCGATATCAACTAACAACTGTCCTGCATCTGCCTCGCCATACTTGCCTGAAGTAACACCGAACCCAAGGTGATGCCTCTTAGTGTCAGCACCCAGCATGAAATCAGTGCCTTCATGCACAAGTGTTTCAGCGACCCAATTGCACCTCACACAACTAACTATTCCAGAGCTATATTGCTTGTTGTGCTTCCAGCTATCCCGAATAGTAACTGAGGAAATGTAGCTAGTGGTGCAGCAAACAACTGGTGCAGCGCGAAGCGAAGCCTGTTATTAGCAACACCGACAACAATCATGCACTTTTACACACTGCCCTATACTGGTGAAGAACCGCTCTCGATCACTTGCTGGCTGCGGTAAGTCAAGATGGCAGTGAGTTAAAATAGACAGTCTGTAACTATTGTAGTTTCTGGGTGTACTTTGAGAAAACAAGTTTCCTCAAAACAACCTAATTTTTTGAATAGAAAAAATCTCACTAATTTTAGGGAAAAAGTCGTTAGGCTTTCTTTGACCTAAGAATCCGCATCCCCTAGTGGATGCGGAGTTTCAACAAACTGCAAATAAATTTTGTTTTAGTCAAACGGTGTTTATGTTTAGTCAATTCCGAATTAGTTATCCCAAAGGTTGCCTGATTAGTGAGCTACTTACTATCGATCACGGTAAGTATGTAGTTAGAGCATTAGTTGAAGTTGAGGGAGTGACTCTAGCGACAGGTTTAGCTGCTGCTGACACTGTTGAAAACGCAGAAGACCAAGCTAGAACTAGAGCTTTAGCAGTTTTAGGTATATTAGCCACTGCGGAAACAAAGCAACAGCAACCCCAAACTATCCCTGCTGATTTAACAGCACCACTAACTTCTACTCCTACTCCTCAAATCCCCTTTAGAGAAGAAAAATTGCCTCAACCTGCTCAAATTTCAGAGCTAACCACGTTTTCTCAAGTTAATTCTGAGGATATATCTACTTCAAAACTCAATTTTTCTTCAACAGATACATCAGATACAGCGATTTCGTTAGAACAAAGTAATGATCCGTTGAGCGATGATTTTTCCAATACGGAGGTAGAAGCTTCTACGGAAGAAAATATTCCCTTATCAACTTCAACAGTCGTACCACCAACAAATAAAGATACTCCAATTTCGTCACTAACGTCTGGAGACGATTATCCCCAGGTTGAACTTGTAGCAGATGTTAGGAATACACCCTTAACTAGCGGCGTAATAGATTTTTCGGAGATGGTTGCCAGATCTAATATTGAACTTAAGCGTTTAGGCTGGACGAAGCAGCGAGGAGTAGATTATCTACTTGCCAAATACAACAAGAAAATTCGCTCTGAATTGACTGACCAAGAACTTCAGGAATTTCTTAATTACTTAGAATTACAGCCTACTCCCGATGACGAGGTTTAACTTACTTAGGTTGTGTCACCTGTTGTAGCATTCTCAACAACTAGGAGGCAGAGCCTCCTAATCCTGTTCCCAGGTTGAACCTGGGAACGAGTAGACTAAAAGCTCCGCAAGAGTATAAACTGCTGCGATATCTGGGTTTACCCAACTACTAGGGGTATACGGGTAGCTGAGGGACGACGATCAATTACTTGGTCGATTAAACCATAGTTTTTTGATTCCTCTGCTGACATGAAAAAGTCGCGCTCAGTATCTTCTTCAATCTTCTCTAAAGGTTGACCAGTATGTTGAGCGAGAAACTCATTTAATCTGCGCTTGTGGTAAAGAATTTCTTTAGCTTGAATCTCAATGTCAGTTGCTTGTCCCTGAGCGCCACCAAGCGGTTGATGGATCATGATCCGGGAATGAGGTAGACTCATCCGCTTGCCTTTTGCACCAGCACTAAGCAAGAAAGCTCCCATACTTGCTGCTAGTCCAACACAAATGGTGGATATATCTGGGCGAATTTGATTCATGGTATCAAAAATTCCCATGCCAGCACTTACAGAACCACCAGGGGAATTGATGTAAAGATAGATATCCTTCTCTGGATCTTCTGCTTCTAGAAAAAGCAACTGGGCAACAATTAAGTTTGCCAAATCTGCATCTACTTGTTGTCCCAGAAAGATAATGCGCTCCCGTAGTAGTCGGGAGTAAATGTCAAAGGCGCGTTCGCCACGACCAGATTGTTCTATAACGGTTGGAATCATAGCATTGAGCAAGAAAGAGTGAGTCGGTTTTTTCTTTGATTGTAGCGACTATAGAGATTTTGCTTGTAATTGGCATTTTCGCGGCAACTAGCAGCATCTCATCGAGGTAGGTCAGCAAAAAGGGTTCTTCCGTTGTTACTGTGTTTTCCTTTGCAGAGGAGGCAGAGGAAGTAAAAATGTTCAATTAAGAATAAGAAAATTTGTACACTAATTCCGCACATACCCGCATTTTTGAGGCGTGTTCCTTCTGGGTAGCTATTTTTGCCTTATATAAATACAGTATGTGATGTAGCAAACAGACAAAAACTTTTATAAGTGATAATTATTTTAATAATCAATTAAATTCAAATTTAACAATTATGGGTATAGCAATGTTATCTCTTTCACATAAATGCCCTAGATGCGGTTCTGATAATGTTTCTCGTTCCAAACGTCAAGGGATGATTGAGAAAGTTATTTCCGTTGTTAGGCTATTGCCTTATCGCTGTAACAATTATTCTTGTGGAAGTCGCTTTTTTATAATTTTTCCGAGAAAATAACCTGCGATTGATAAATATTAAGTTTTATTTAATAGGTGCTCTGGTCGCAGAGAGGGCTGGAACAAAAAGACCATCTGCGCTTCAGATGGTCTAAAAATGCTTTTTTATTTTGTTGTCGTTGGAGGAAACACCAACTGCACGTTCCCACACGGGCAGTAAGTTAAATTTCGTTAAGTTTATTGTAACAGAAAATACAAAAAAATTTACTTTGTTAAAGATGCTAGATCTTCCATCAGATAGGTGAAGCCTCGCTGTGGACTACCCCATATAATCCGCTCTTGCTTATATATAGCCATTCCTGGTTTAGCACCTTTAGGTTTATAGACGTGCTTGGGTTCTGTATATACAACGGGTACTTGGTCACTTTGACGACCCTGGCTATAGTAGGCGGTGAGATCTGCAACAAACTGTAAATCAACTTCTTCTGCTACAGTACCAGGTTCGAGACGCATTAGCACATGACTACTAGGGATTTCCTGGGTGTGAAACCACAAATCATAGTCAGAAGCAACGCGAAAGGTTAGTTGATCGTTTTGGCGGTTATTGCGCCCAATTAATACTTCAAAGCCAGTAGGTGTACGATAAGAGTAAGGTTTAGAAACATCTGTTTCTGTACGACTACGTTGATCTGGAGATTCGAGATATTTCTGTGCAATTAGCTCTTCTCGAATTTCTTCTAGGGTTTTTAAATCTTCTGTAATTTTGTAGGCATCCAACTGAGATAAGCTAGATGCGACTTGTTCGATATACTGAATTTCGGCTTTAACTTCTGTTAATAATGGCTCAACCGCAGCACGAGCGCGTTTTAATTTCTGGTGACGTTTATAGCGTGCTTGGGCATTTTGGATGGCATTTTTTTCTGGCTCTAGGGGGATGTTAACTGGTTGAGCGGTTTCAAAATCAGGAAGTGCGATCGCATTCATCCCAGGTTGCCATTCACTCAGATTAGCCATCAGCAAATCAGCTTGTTGTTTGTATTGATCTGCGTGATCTGATTGGTGCAAGCGTTCTTCAAAAGTATTTGCTTTCTGACGCAATTTGGCGAGAATATTGCTGAGTTTCTGACTGAGTTGATGGCGTAGTTGGGCAAATTGTTGTTGATTTACTTGATTAGTGTAGTAGCGGTTGATTAATTCTTGTACTGTCTCAACTGGCTTAATTACACCCCACCCAAGTACGTTGTATCCATCAGTGGTAAAACCTGGCTGAAATTGATGTGAGTTTTGGAGTTGAGAATTTGGTATTAACTCAAATTCTGTTTGCTCCTCTGCCCCTGTGCCCCTCTGCTCCTCTGCTCCCCTACTCCCCTGCGTTGCTTCTATAGCTTGCAGCCATTTTTGCCAATAAATAAATAAGCGGTTCCAATCAGATGTATCTAAAGTAGTAGTAGATTGATCGGGATCAAGGTTAGCAGCTTTTACCATTGAGGTAACTAGCAATGAGCTCAAACCGCGATAACTTTTTACTATCCGACTAACCAAGCGCCCTGGAATAAGACTCACTCGTTCTTGCCAGCGTTCAAAGGATTCGCTTAAGCTAGGCATGGGATCGGTTAACGAGGGCGGAAGCTCGTAGGGTTGCCCAGTTTGAATTGTCCGAACAGTAGATTGCTGAGAATTTACTTGATGAGCGGTAGTGACAATGAGATTATCTGTTCCAGTCAAAATTACGTTACTATACTTACCCATAATTTCGACGTACAGATGCCAAATAGGAGGTTCTCCAGGGCGACGGGCAAATTGTAAATCTATTACACGCTCCCAAGGTGCGATCGCTTCTATACCTATTAAAGCGAAACCACCCAGTTGATGGCGCAACTGTTGGCTAAAAGTAAAAGTATCAGGTGTGCGGGGTGGTGGATCGGCAATACAAATACGCGCGGCTTGGGGATGCCAGGAAATGGTTAACCAACCTCGGCGTTTGAGAGTGCGTAACCCTAATGAAATAGTGTAGCGATCGCGCTGATACACTTGTTCGAGTCGCGCTGGAACCCATAAGGAGCGCAACTCACTACAAGTAGCAGTTAGGGTGGTGAAGTCAACTTGTTGCAATTTATTCTCTGGCAATTGTGAGTTTTGGCAGCAAGATTCTCATTTTGGCACTATCCAGACGCGATTAGCTTATTCTGAGATTTTAACCGCAGATAAACGCAGATAAATGCAGATATTTTCTATTTTTCGGATAGACACTTATTGCAAATTGCGCTTCAAGTTCTCTAAATCATGATCAATTTCCCAACGCATAAATTTTTCTTCTAAGGCATCTGCCCCACTAGAAGTGCTATCACTAGCAGGAAAATTCCAACCCGTATTTTCTGTAACTTTAGTTTGAGTAGCACGCTCTGCTTGAGCTTGCTTGGCTTTGGCTCCTACCTCTTGACGACGAATATATATTTGACGTTGTAGTTCCTTGGCTTTATCAATTCGCTCTTTAAGTCCTTGCATTTTTCCCCAAAGTTGATTACCTTGACGCAACAAGGCTGCTTCTCTTTCTTGGGCCGAAGAGGCTAAATCAAGTCTTCCTGCTGTCTTTGCCTTATTAACTCGTTCATGCCAGCGTTGGATTTCTTGGGCTGTAGAGAGAATTTCCTCTTGCACCCGCTTTTCTTGCGCTTGTGAGTCTACAATTAGCCGCAGAGTATCTTCCTCTTGCTGCCGTAACTGTTCTTCTAGCGCCTGCAATTCTAAATGGGGATTATTGCGTAAAAATTCCTCTAATCTACTTTCTAAAAAACGGTTGATATCATCAAATAACCCCACAGCAGGGACTCCTTAAGTCAGTATTATTGGTCATTGGTCATTGTTAATTATTCAAAACTTTTGCCCAACGTAAACAGATTTTACTTCTCCATTACGCTTGAAAATTGCTTCCTGCTCGGCAACAGCAACTAAGGTCCAATTACTGTCGCCAATAGTTTGACCTTGATAAATTCTTTGAGTGACACCTTTAATTTGAATTAAGGCAGCAGGGCGCTTTGTGCGCTCTACTAATCCAACTAAGGTAAATTTATTTCCTGCTGTTGTGGGTATCCAGCTTTTTGATGGTGATCTATTTGTTGGTGGTGGGGCTACTGCTGGAGGAGATCCCGCTACTCGTGGTAGTGGGGGAGGCTGTTTAATAGATCCAGTAGCTGTCCGTGCTTGTGGGGAGGATGGGCTGACGGTGGGTGAAGGTGTTAGGAGAGTTGATGTTTGTGGTGGATAGACAGGAATGTATACTTTTTCGATTACTTTTGTGGTTCTGCTAGGAACTGTAGCGACATTAGCGTTAGCAGGTATTGGGGATTGGTTAGAATTTGGCTGGGTAGCTGTTGATTGTTGTTTGCTTGCTTGAGCTTTGCGATCAATTGTTAAGAGCGATCGCTGCATATATTCTATAAACTTAGCATCTGACTGTGATATTTGAGGCTGAGTACTTGGAGCATTACTATATTGCTGCCCGAATTGCAAGTTTAACTTTTTCTGGCTAACTAACCATAAAACTGCAAATGCTAACAAAGAGGCAAAGCTTAAACTTAATAGGATTTTCTCAAACCAATTACCGTACCTCGCATTCTTAGGGTCGCGGGTATTTTTTTCCTCAGTATTTGACTTTTTAGTTAGAGATTGAGGTGCAGCACTAGATGTATTTCCCTGTTCCTGTGTTAGCTGTGTTTTTGGCTGTTCATCAGGTGTCACAGTCGCTTCTGGCGGTGACATTTCAGGCATTTTTAGAGGCTGCAAAGAAACATACTCTGGTTGTGCTGTCTCCGTAGAAAACTTACTGCCACCATCCAGAATCCGGTCAATTTCTGAAAACAACTCATCCATTAATTGATCTGCATGATCCTCAACGGACGAGCGTTCTAGAGGAATTTTATCGGAATAAGGATCTTCAGTTTGCTTGTTGGTTTGGACATCCTGAGACATAGGTTGCTCACTAATCGGCTATAGAATTAAGAATACCTTTTAAAACAAATTAGTATTAGCTACAGCCAATACTAATTCTTAATTGCCTAATTACTCCCTTCCCGTCTAAAGAATACCTATTTTTATAACCGCCAAGACGCAAAGAACGCCAAGGAAGAAGAAGAATACGAGTAGTAATCTTTTAGTGGGAAGGGAGTAATTGTTAAATTAAGCCAACACTCCTGAAACTTCCGATGACTTTTGGCGATAGCGCAGTTCTAAATACACCAGTAAAGCATTGATGTCGGCTGGGTTAACACCGCCAATTCTAGCAGCTTGACCTACGGTTAGTGGCTTAACTTTAGCCAGTTTTTCACGGGCTTCTTTAGATAGGGTATCAATACTGGCGTAATCTAGGTCTGGTGGCAGTTGTCGGTTAGTTTGGCGGCTAACTAGGTCAATCTGGTTTTGCTGCCGTTGCAGATATCCAGAATATTTGATTTCTATTTCCGCGCCTTCTTTTTCCACAGAGTTAAGGGCGGGATTCCCTAGTCCATGACGTTCTAGGTCAATGTAATGCACACCTGGGCGACGTAGCAATTCAGCTAGTGTAATTGATCCTTTGATCACTTGATTGGTATCAGATGCGATCGCAATTCCTATTTCCTCATGTTCCTTAATTCGTCTCGTGTGCAGCCGTTCTTTTTCTGCAACAATATTTTCTTGCTTACTGCTAAACAATTCCCAGCGACGGTCATCAATTAACCCTATTTCCCGACCTACAGGCGTTAAACGTTGATCCGCATTATCAGAACGCAATAATAACCGATACTCAGAACGGCTAGTTAACATCCGATAAGGTTCCCGTAAATCTTTAGTACACAAGTCATCAACCAATGTACCAAGATAACTTTGCTCGCGTGGGAAAATAACCATTTCTTGACCACGTGCAAACCTAGCAGCATTAATACCCGCTACCAGTCCTTGTGCTGCTGCTTCTTCATATCCGGTTGTACCGTTAATTTGTCCAGCACAGAATAAACCCTCAACTTTCTTAGTCATCAGCGTGGGATAACACTGAGTTGCGGGTAAATAATCATATTCAACCGCATAAGCTGGACGTAACATCTCGCACTTTTCTAAACCAGGGAGACTACGCAGCATTTGCAGTTGTAAATTTTCTGGTAGTCCTGTCGAAAAACCTTGGATATAAAGTTCTGGAATATCGCGCCCTTCCGGTTCGATAAAAATTTGGTGGCTTTCCTTATCTGCAAAGCGCACAATTTTATCTTCAATACTGGGGCAATAACGCGGTCCTTTCGCGTCCACCCAACCGCCATAAACTGGGGACAGATGCAAATTTTCCCTAATTAAGCGATGAGTTTCCGCAGTTGTACGGGTGAGATAACAAGGTAATTGTTCCCGTTCTACCCAAACTTCAGGGTCAAAACTAAACCATTTTACCTGTTCATCCCCTGGTTGCGGTTCCATTTGACTATAATCTACAGACCGCTTATCTACCCGCGCTGGAGTTCCGGTTTTCAGTCTTCCGGTTTCAAAACCTAATTTATTCAGGGTTTCCGTTAACCCTACCGCAGCAAACTCCCCTGCGCGTCCTGCTGCCATTGATTTATTACCAACCCAGATACGCCCACCCAAGAAAGTACCAGTAGTTAAGATTACCGCCTTGCACTGAAACGCGACACCGAAATAAGTTTGCACGCCAATCACTTCATCATTAGCGCCCAAAATTAAATCTGTCACCATGCTTTCGCGGATTGTCAAGTTCTCCTGATTTTCGACAATTCCCTTCATTACCGCCGCATATTCGCGTTTATCCGTCTGCGCCCGTAACGCCCAAACTGCTGGCCCCCGTGAGGAGTTTAGCACTCGTTTCTGGAGGTAAGTGCGATCGCTCACTTTCCCGATTTCCCCTCCCAGTGCATCAACTTCATGGGTTAACTGGGACTTAGCAGGGCCACCAACTGCCGGATTACAAGGTTGCCAAGCAATTTTATCTAAATTCAGGGTAAGGAGCAGAGTACGGCAGCCAAGCCGTGCTATAGCTAGTGCTGCTTCACAACCAGCGTGTCCAGCACCAACTACAACAACATCAAATGCGTCTATAAATTCTACGGGCGTTTGCAGGGTCATATTCAACGTATGAGTAACAAGGACTCATCATTAATCCTAGCGGTTAAAATAGCGATTAGCTTTAATAAACACCTGCAATTGGGCAGAAGTATTAAATATGACTAAAGTAGACTCAATTGATGCTCAAAATCACTGGGCAGAAATCCAAACCCCGTGTTGGTGCAAATCGGGAAAGAGTAGTTATTGAACAAGAACGTCAAGCGGTAGCAGCCATTATTAGTTATGAGGAATTAAAGCAGTTTGAAACTTAGAAAATGAAGAATCTCATGATTGACTTGCTAAAATTAGTAATAATAAACGTAGTACCGCTTTAAAAGCCATGCGGATATTAGTAGAAAATTAACAATTAAAAACATGGTGCTTATTAAAATTAGAGGAAATAATAATGACAACTACAATAATTCAAAATATAGCTGCTACGTTACCAGTTTTTACTAACACAGAAAAAAAGAGCAGTTTTTATTTATTTTAGGAGCTTTGACTTTAAGACTGATTAGTTTGAAAAAAGCTGCTGAAGTGATGAATATAGACTCTGAAGAGTTATTGCAAATTTTAGATTTATTGGGAATTGATTTTTCTTATCTTGATGAAGAAGATATAGAAAGAGAAAGGGATTGGCAATAATCTTGAAGATAGTTATAAATTCCTCACCGATTATTTTTTTAGTTCGTTTACAGTTTTTAGAATTATTTATAGAATCAAACGATGAATTTTACTTGCCACAATCTGTTTTAAATGAAATTCAAGCCAAAAGCGATGAAATTAATTCTGTGCTTGCCCTTTTAATTACATCTAAAAAGCTAATTGTCAAATCCACTAATTTAAGTTCTTTGTGTAATCACCTTAATCTCAGCTTAGGGTTGGGTGAATCAGAAACAATTGCTTTAGCTACAGAATTACAAGCTGATTTTGTAATTTTGGATGATTTAGCAGCACGGAAAGCAGCTATTAATTTTGGGCTAAATGTTAAAGGAACTTTAGCAATTATTAAAAAGTTAACGCAAGCGGGTAAAATTGAGATAAACGATTCAAATGAATTTTATCAGAAATTATTAAAGATTAATTTTAGAATTTCTCGTTCTATATTTGATACTATCTTCTCAAACTCATAAGGAGATTCTTCATTTTTTGTTAATTCATCAACAGTATCAAGATCAGCTTGAAGAGCATCTTTAATATTGTCTAAAGCTTCTGCTTCAGTTCACCCTGCGACCAACAACCAGGTAAAGCAGGACACCAAACAGCATATCCTTCTTCACTTGGCTTTAACTTGATCTTGTATTGCATGGCTTGATTCTAATTGAGGTTATTTTCACGTTTGCGATCTTCGCGTTTACCTTTGCGATCTTTGCGTTAAAAACAAAATTATACTTTTCACCAACAACCCTTACTTAAGTTAAGTAATATCTTCCTGTGAAACACACAAATCTTGAGGCAGATTTGGTGTACTCCGTTGCAAAAACTCCGCTTCTTCCTGAGTTAATTTCTGCCTTTCAGGTGGAATTTCCCACTGTCCGCGACATAAACTATAAAGGTCATTACCTGTTATTTCTGAATTATCAGTAGAATCTGCAATTAACTCTTGTTTAGAAATTAGCGCAGTAGCGATCGCATCCAGTGTATAAGGTGCTGGTTCTGATGGTCTAATTGCGGGATAAATATTCTCTTCGAGTCGCTTAATTGTCTGATCAGATCCTACGCCTGATTCCCGTGCAAACTTCCGGCGACTCCAGCGTTTGACAGCACGAGTTTTCAAAATGAGGTAAGCCAACGCTCTTAAACCCTCATCCGTGTAGATTCTTTTTACAGCCTTTCCTGTCGCAGCTTTCATCCTTCCTCAGTTGTGTCTTCATCCGCTTCCCCAACTACATGAGAATTAGTTGTTGTCTCATCTGCTTGATCGATTAACGATTCTAGATAGTCCCTAGAAATGCGTTTACCTGTTAATTCAGAAAGAGCTACGCTCAATTTTCGCATATTGCCTGAACTTGGCTCATGGTCGGCTGAAAGTATCGTATATACAGTAGACTTGGCAATTCCTGAGAGTTTAGCGAATTGTAAAGCACTCATTTCATGCTCAGTCAAAATTTCATTAACAAACCGAGCCAAGTTGAGTAACTTTTGGCGCTTTTGCTCACGCTGTATGAAAGTTGTCGGTAATCTAGGCATTGTCTAATATCACTGCCAAACTAACACCAATTTATCACGTTGAAATCTTCCAATACTTCGGAAAGTATGTATAATGGAGTTATGACAAGATTTCGGAAATCGGAATAATAGCAGGTAGGTTCTCTTCATTGCTATAGCCCAGGAGTAACAACAATGGCGAAAAAATTAACCGCATTTATCGACCCCAGAACATTAAAACCCACCTTGAGCGATATTTCTCAAGCCGTCAAAAAGCCAGCAGAAAAGCTTTCTACTCCTACAGATAAGCAATGGAAATGGGCAACGATATTTTATGCCGTCATTGAAGGGGAAGGCGCTATCTTTGGCAGCTACCGCAGGCTAAGTGTATGGGTTGAGGCAGTTATCAACCTGCTGAATAGTTGTAACGACTGGCAAACCTTAGAAGAAATCATTGCCTCGACAGAAGCCGAATTAGAACACTACCGTTACCGTGACGAGCATAAACAGCAATTACAGGAAGTCTTGACGTTAGCTGCTACCCGTCTACAAGAACTGAAACAAAAAGCTGCTGGATTAATTAAAGCGTGGAATTGGGCGCGGGGCTGGGAAGCAATTCTAAGGGCGTGTGGGAATGAGGAAAGCTTGAATATTGCTGTACAACTTTATAAGGCGCAAAGACAGCAGTTTTCAGATTATCCCGATGCGATCGCAAACGTAATACACTCAGGCAAACAACATCGGCAACATCTGCGTAGCAGCATCAATAGCCTAATTTAAAGAATTTTGATATAAAAAACTAATTAACTTTAATCAGCTAGTAGCATAATTCGGAAAAGTACATCTGGAAACAAAACCTGAGTGAAGTATTTTTTTCTAGCAGAAGGATGGGCAGTCGGGCGCGTTTGGGAATTTGGTGGCTTGTGGAATGAAACTGCTTGGCGACGCAAACCGGAAATTGAACGCCTAAACATTTGTTTTGTAGAGCAAAACGAGAAATTATGGCTTTACCAAGTAGAAGAAGAAATAATCATGGTAGAAGTAAATCCGACAGAGCAAAATAGCTCCGCCACTAGCACTATTGGTCAAGTTGTTCTTAAACGCTTAATTAGCGCCGAACAAGTTATTGAACTATTAGCGACAGCAGAAACATTTAATCCTCACTTTGTTAAGGAATAAAAACTTATGTTAAGAATATTGTGGAAAACTATCCGATAGTAGTTGCGAAAAACCGCAAACCTGCTTGCAATCGACTCTAACAATAGTTACACTTCTTTAAATAATCTTCATTTTCATGGACACCCCGTCCAATTGACCACGCTGCCTTGTTTAGAACTTATGAGCAAAGTGCAGATGGACAATGGTAAACTCAAGCCCATAAAAAAAGAAACGTCGAAGTAGACACTTTATTCTTAGGAGGAGCGTAGTCAATGGGACTACCCTGGTATCGAGTACACACAGTTGTTCTGAATGACCCAGGGCGGCTGATTGCTGTACACCTGATGCACACTGCCCTAGTGGCAGGGTGGGCTGGATCAATGGCCCTGTACGAGTTAGCTATATTTGACCCTAGCGATCCCGTTTTGAACCCCATGTGGCGACAAGGGATGTTTGTACTGCCCTTTATGTCACGTTTGGGTGTCACCCAGTCTTGGGGCGGTTGGAGCGTCACAGGTGAAGCCGCAAGCGATGTAGGATTCTGGTCGTTTGAAGGTGTTGCTGCTGCACATATTGTGCTTTCTGGTTTATTATTCCTAGCTGCCTGCTGGCACTGGGTTTACTGGGATTTAGAACTTTTTAGAGATCCTAGAACTGGCGAACCAGCTTTGGACTTACCAAAAATGTTTGGTATCCACCTGTTTTTGTCTGGTCTTCTCTGCTTTGGTTTCGGTGCTTTTCACCTCACAGGGTTGTTTGGCCCTGGAATGTGGGTTTCCGACCCTTACGGTTTAACCGGAAGCGTCCAACCTGTAGCACCAGAGTGGGGGCCTGCTGGGTTTAATCCGTTTAACCCAGGAGGCATTGTAGCCCACCATATTGCTGCTGGTGTAGTTGGTATCATTGCTGGCTTATTCCACCTCACTGTTCGTCCACCGGAACGCCTCTACAAAGCTTTACGGATGGGTAATATTGAAACGGTGCTTTCCAGCAGTATCGCTGCTGTATTCTTTGCAGCATTTGTAGTAGCAGGTACGATGTGGTACGGCAGTGCTGCCACTCCCATCGAACTCTATGGCCCTACCCGTTATCAGTGGGACGCTGGTTATTTCCAACAAGAAATTGACCGCCGTGTTCAAGCCAGTGTAGATGAAGGTAATAGCCTTACAAGCGCCTGGTCAGAAATTCCTGATAAGTTGGCATTCTATGATTACGTCGGTAACAGCCCCGCGAAAGGTGGTTTGTTCCGTACTGGTCAAATGAACAAGGGCGATGGCATTGCTCAATCTTGGTTGGGTCATCCTGTGTTCAAAGATGGTGAAGGTCGGACATTAACAGTACGTCGTCTGCCTAACTTCTTTGAAACCTTCCCAGTGATTTTGACTGATGAAGATGGTGTTCTGCGTGCAGATATTCCGTTCCGTCGGGCAGAGTCGAAATACAACTTTGAACAAGCTGGTATAACAGCAAGTTTCTATGGTGGCGCTTTGGACGGTCAAACCTTTAACGACCCCGCCACCGTAAAACAGTATGCTCGTAAAGCTCAACTTGGTGAAGTTTTTGACTTTGATCGTGAAACCTTAAATTCCGACGGTGTATTCCGCACCAGTCCGCGTGGATGGTTCACATTTGGTCATGCTGTATTTGCGCTGCTGTTCTTCTTTGGTCACCTGTGGCATGGCTCTCGGACTTTGTTCCGAGATGTGTTTGCTGGGGTTGAAGCAGACTTGGAAGAACAAGTCGAGTGGGGTCTGTTCCAGAAAGTGGGCGACAAGTCTACTCGCGCCAAAAACAAAGAAGCTGTCTAAATCTTTGTAGCAAAATGTTAAGAATGGTCTAAAAAACTGATAAAAAACATCATGTTTTGGCTGTTAATTAGACCGTTCTTTTCTTTTGCCTGATAGACTAAGTACAGGCTAACAAGTCTTATTTTTAGCTCAATGAGCAGGAAAATCTAACATGGAAGCGGTTGTTTACATTTTGGTTTTAACTTTGGCGATATCTACGCTTTTCTTTGCTATAGCCTTTCGGGAACCACCCCGAATCGAGAAGAAATAGCTGAATGCCCGAAAAATCGTCACAGCTTTACAAATATTTGAATTTACTGAGCCATCAGGTCAAGGCACTTCATCACAAGAAGTTAGCTGGAACCCTACTGGCTCAGTTTTCCCATTTTTAAAATTGTGAACTTTAATTAAGGCAATTGTTCAAGGGGTAAGTAGTAGAACCTCTGTGGAATATGGGGTCAAACTTCCGTAGGGACGCTGATCATCCCCCATAGCCTAAGCTAATTTGCTTGGAAACATACTTCAAATCCCGCAATAACCAACCAGATGCAATTTTTGATGACGATTAGCTTATCTACTACATACCCTCATCGAGTTAACGCCCTAAGTTCACCCTACAACAGAGGAATGAGCGATCATGCAATGTCCCTATTGTGAGTACACTGATAGTCGTGTTCTTGAGTCTCGTTCAACAGAAGCAGGACAAAGTATCCGGCGACGACGTGAGTGTTTAGGGTGTAAACATCGTTTTACCACTTATGAACGGATAGAATTTGTTCCGGTTACAGTGATAAAACGAGATGGTCAGCGCGAGTCTTTTGATCGATCAAAGTTACTGCGTGGGATGGTGCGTGCTTGCGAAAAAACAGGTATTCACCAAAGCTGTCTGGAAGCATTAGTTGATGAAATTGAAGCTGAAGTACAACAGCAAACTGTACGAGAAGTTAGTAGTAATGAAATTGGTGAGTTAGTTCTAAAGAACTTGCGATCGTTGAGTGAAGTGGCGTATGTGCGTTTTGCTTCTGTATATCGTCACTTTCAAGGTATCAGAGATTTTGTAGATACTTTAAATCATCTTCAAAATCCGATTGAGCTTCCTGACAAGAAATCAATTAAAAATGCTTCCACCAGTTTAGATCATTCCCAATCAGATTCTAGTGATATGGAATCTGAGCCTTCGTTCATAACTCATTCTTAATCGAATTTAACCTGAATAGTTTGTAAATAAATTTGGAGTTTGAATAACCCAATAGGTTATAATAACCTTTCTGGACTGTCAAATTCCCGATCTAATCACCTAAAATAGGTTTCGATAGAGCAATGTAGGTGTAGGCTGCACACTGTAAAACGTGCGTGTACATCGACTGGAGGCACAGTAGCTACGGAGAAAATAACTAGGAATACAAACGCACATGGTCAGTCAGAAAACAACCGCTACAGATATTGGCTTTACTCACGACGATTTCGCCGCTTTACTCGATAAATATGATTACCACTTTAGTCCTGGTGATGTCGTCGCCGGTACCGTATTCAGTCTGGAGCCTAGGGGCGCTCTGATTGACATTGGTGCTAAAACTGCTGCATACATTCCCATTCAGGAGATGTCCATCAACCGAGTTGATGCTCCTGAAGAAGTTCTACAGTCTAATGAGACACGGGAATTTTTCATTCTGACGGACGAGAATGAAGATGGACAGCTAACTCTTTCTATTCGCCGCATCGAATATATGCGGGCTTGGGAGCGGGTGCGTCAATTGCAAGCAGAAGACGCGACTGTACGCTCTTTGGTATTTGCGACCAATCGTGGTGGGGCGCTGGTGCGGATTGAGGGATTGCGTGGTTTTATTCCTGGCTCTCACATCAGTACTCGTAAACCTAAAGAAGATTTGGTGGGCGAGGAACTGCCACTGAAGTTTTTAGAGGTAGATGAAGACCGTAACCGTTTGGTTCTCAGCCATCGCAGAGCTTTGGTTGAGCGTAAGATGAATCGCCTCGAAGTTGGTGAAGTGGTGATTGGGTCGGTTCGCGGTATTAAGCCTTATGGTGCTTTCATTGACATTGGCGGTGTGAGTGGATTGCTGCACATTTCTGAAATTTCCCACGATCATATTGACACTCCTCACAGTGTCTTTAATGTCAATGATGAAGTTAAGGTGATGATCATTGACTTAGATGCTGAACGTGGTCGGATTTCATTGTCTACTAAGCAGCTTGAACCAGAGCCTGGTGACATGATCAAGAATCGCGATCGCGTTTATGATATGGCAGAAGAAATGGCTGCTAAGTACAGGGAGCAAATGCTTGCTAAACAGCAAGGGCTAACTGTTGAAGGATCTGAAGCTGTAGCAACGGAAGGGATTGAAGAAGACGTTCCTTCTGCGGTTGAAGAAGATATCCCCTCTGCGGTTGAAGAAGACGTTCCTTCTGCGGTTGAAGAAGATATCCCCTCTGCGGTTGAAGAAGACGTTCCTTCTGCGGTTGAAGAAGATATCCCCTCTGCGGTTGAAGAAGACGTTCCTTCTGCGGTTGAAGAAGATATCCCCTCTGCGGTTGAAGAGGATATTCCCGTAGCGATTGAAGCAGAATAGCGTTAGCTTTTAAAGCATAAAAAAGAGGGATATTCCCTCTTTTTTTATGTCTATTTTATTGAGAAGGAGTTAAAACAATTGGTAACAATTCGCTGTCGCGAAGTTATTTTCCCCAATATCCAGGCGGTAATTTTTGATAAAGACGGTACGCTGGAAGATTCGCAAGAGTTTTTGAGAAACTTGGGGCAAAAACGCGCTCGACTGATCGATGCTCAAGTTCCAGGTATTGGTGAGCCATTGTTGATGGCGTATGGTATTGATGGCAATAAGCTCGACCCCACTGGGTTGTTATCTGTGGGTAGCCGTTTTGAAACTGAAATTGCTTCTGCTGCCTATATTGCGGAAACTGGGAGAGGATGGATAGAGTCAAGAGCGATCGCACATCGTGCTTTTGATGAAGCTGACCAATTTTTAAAATCTGCCCCTGCTTCTCCCTTATTTGCTGGCAGTTTGGAAGTGTTGCAATTTCTATACAAAGCGGGCTTAAAATTAGGCATTCTCTCAGCAGCTAGAACTCAGTCTGTCCAAGCTTTTGTCGATCGCCATCAGCTAAATGATTATATTCAATTAATCATGGGAGTCGATCAAGGTGTAACTAAACCTGATCCAGCTTTATTTTTGCAAGCTTGTGAAAGACTTGGGGTAGAACCTCGCGCTACGCTGATGGTGGGTGACTCTGCTGGAGATATTGAGATGGCGCGTAATGGTGGCGCTGCTGGTTGTATCGGTATTTGTTGGGGGAAACCTGCGGCGGCACACTTGGAATCTGCGGATGTGGCGATCGCACAGTTAGACGAAATCCAAATTTTGGACAATTAATCTGCTTTCCCTGTAGCTACTAGCAAAGTCATCTCAATCACAATAATTTGCTACTTTTGTCAGACGAGTTTTACGAACAAATAAATTAATTTAAAATTAAACGTAAAAGCGATATTTTACCTCGCCCCAACCCCTCTCCGCGAATTCGGGCAGGGGCTATTTAATAAATAATAAATAAATAAAAGACCGAACATTTTGTTCGGTCTCTATTAGTATCAATCACTTCAGTTAAGATGTTTTATTGCTGAAAACAAGTGTTATCTCAAATGATTGAAATTAACGTATATTAACTGCTGCACCAACTTGGACACCAAAAGCTTGGCGATTGCTATTTTCAAAAGCGTTGATTCCTAAATCAGCATTGCCGTAGAGGACAATATCATTACTAAGTCTCCGTTCAGCACCCAAGGTTACTACTGGAGCATTTTTATCGCCTAATGCAGTAGAGGTGGCTCCATCTTTTTGTACAAAGTTATATCCAGCACCAAAGAATACGTTGGTGTCTTTAGCTACACCAAGATCATAAGTAAATCTGGGCGAGATTGCACTGGTTTGGTCATTGTAGAGTACCTGACCACGTACTGAAACTGGAGCATTAGGAACATCGAAACGACCTGAAATATTGCCGCCTACTTTAGAATCTTGTCCTTCAGGATTAGTAATACCTGTTCCCACGCCAGCGCCGATGTAGTTTTCGTTCAGTCCTTTATCAGTTTGAACTGTTTGGGCAGAAGCACCGTTACCAGACATTAAAATAGGAGCAATTGCGAGAGCGGAGAGAAGAGAAATTTTAAGAGCAGATTTCAAAGAGAGTTTCATAGTTACTTCCGTCAATTGGTTGTGTGTTGTTTTGCTTTGTTACTTTCTTAGTCGTTAGTAGTTATTGGAAAGTTCCAGAAAATTTGAAGATTTAAAATGGTTTTTTTGCCCAGCCTTTTTTATAAGGTAATAAGATTAAGTCGTTTAATTGGATAAAAATGTTCCCGTAATTCTAGGTTTGAATAAACAGCTATAAGATACTTGAATGCAGACGTACCAGAGTGAAGAGCGTAACTCCACCTGATAATAGTGATCAGAATGACTAGGATTTAAGATTTTTTTGGAATTTTTCTTTGAAAATAACCGGATCAATCTGTATTAGTAGCTGTAATAGTAAGAATTTGCTTTTAATGTAGAGTAATCTTAAAAAAGATTAAACCAAAAGCCCACCCCGCAACAAAGTTCCCGTTATGCACTACGCCTATAATGCGTGACTACACTGAAGGGGGCAAGATTAGGTGTTCGGCAATCAGTAAACCTTGTTTTCGGTTTTAATTCAACAGCACGCTTAAGATCGAGATTAGAAACACTTTTCGACTTTGGGCATGAAACGCATAGTATTGATTGCTGGGTTTGAATCATTTAATGCTGACTTGTACCGAAAAGCGGCTCTATTGGCTCAAGCTAGATGCCCAGAGTTGGATATTCGGGTGTTTAGCGATCGCTCTATCACTACGGAACCTGATGCGGTAGAAGCGGCGCTATCGGGCGCTGATGTGTTTTTTGGCAGTCTAATATTTGATTATGACCAAGTACTGTGGTTGCGCGATCGCATCTCCACTATCCCCATCCGCCTTGTATTTGAATCAGCTTTAGAATTGATGAGTCTGACTGAGATAGGCGCGTTCAAAATTGGGGATAACCCCAAGGGGATGCCTAAACCAGTTAAGTTTATTCTGGATAAATTTAGCAATGGGCGAGAAGAAGACCGTCTGGCTGGTTATATTAGCTTTTTGAAGGTTGGACCAAAGTTATTAAAATTTGTGCCAGTGCAGAAGGTGCAAGACTTACGCAACTGGTTAATTATTTATGGTTATTGGAATGCTGGTGGATCAGATAATGTCGCTTCAATGTTCTGGACGCTGGCGGAAAAATACTTAGGGTTGAAGGTAGGAGATATTCCGCCACCCGTTGAAACGCCGAATATGGGTTTATTACATCCTGAGTATCCAGGTTATTTTGAATCCCCGCGTCAATATATAGACTGGTTGGCAACGGATGGGTTGTCTGTGGGGGGGAAGGATTTTGTAAGGGATTTAACGGATGGGTTGTTGGTGGGTGGGAAGGTTTTTGGGGGGAGTAAATCTGCGGCTAGGGAATTACCAGTTGTGGGGATTTTGCTTTATCGTAAGCACGTTGTTACGAAGCAACCTTATATTGCTCAATTGATTCGTTATTTTGAGGAAGCTGGATTAATTCCTTTACCGATATTTATTAATGGGGTTGAGGGTCATGTTGCTGTTAGAGATTGGATGACGACGGCTTATGAACAGCAGCAACGACAACAAGGGAAGATAGAAATACAATCTTTATCTGATGATGCCGTAAAGGTAGATGCGATCGTTTCTACAATTGGTTTTCCCTTAGTTGGTGGTCCTGCTGGTTCGATGGAAGCAGGGAGACAAGTGGAAGTAGCGAAGCGTATCCTTACGGCTAAGAATGTACCTTATATTGTTGCTGCGCCTCTGTTAATTCAGGATATCCATTCTTGGACGCGCCAAGGTGTAGGAGGGTTGCAAAGTGTTGTTTTATATGCTTTGCCGGAATTAGATGGGGCTATTGATACAGTTGCTTTGGGTGGTTTGGTGGGAGAAGATATTTATCTGATTCCTGAACGGGTTAAGCGTCTTACTGGTAGGTTGAAAAGTTGGATTAATTTACGACAAAAGCCGCCATCTGAAAGAAAAATTGCAGTTATTCTTTATGGTTTTCCGCCTGGTTATGGTGCGACGGGTACGGCAGCGTTATTAAATGTACCGCGATCGCTCTTGAAATTCCTACAAGCACTCAAAGATGAAGGTTACGATGTTGGCGAGTTACCGGAAGATGGGGAAGAATTAATTCGACGGGTAAAAGAAGCAGACGAGGCAACGAGCAATGTACGGGATGTAGCGGATGGGTTGTCTGTTGGGAATACGGTTAATGTGAGAAGGTTGGAGAAGTGGTTGGGGTATTTGCGATCGCACCGGATTGAGAAACAATGGAAATCTCTGACTGGTACAGGGATTAAAACTGTTGGAGATGAGTTTTTGGTTGGTGGTGTGCAACTTGGTAATGTTTGGATTGGGGTACAACCGCCTTTAGGAATTGCAGGTGATCCAATGCGGTTGATGTTTGAGAAAGATTTAACGCCTCATCCTCAATATGCTGCTTTTTATAAATGGTTGCAAAATGAGTTTCAAGCTGATGCGATAGTACATTTTGGGATGCACGGTACTGTTGAATGGTTGCCTGGATCTCCTTTGGGTAATACGGGTTATTCTTGGTCAGATATTCTGTTGGGTGATTTACCTAATCTATATATATATGCAGCGAATAATCCCTCGGAATCTATGCTGGCAAAGCGTCGAGGTTATGGGGTCATAATTTCCCATAATGTACCGCCTTATGGTCGTGCTGGTTTATATAAGGAATTAGTGGCGCTACGAGATTTAATCTCTGAATATCGGGAAGATACTCAGAAAAATTATGCACTGAAGGAAGCTATTTGTAAAAAGATTGTAGATATAGGATTAGATGCTGATTGTCCGTTTGAAGATGCTAAACGTTTAGGAATTGCCTTTACTCCTGAAAATGCGCGGATGTTTAGCGCAGATGTGTTTAATCGTTATTTGGTGAAGTTGTACGAGTATCTACAAGTTTTAGAAAGTCGTCTGTTTTCCTCTGGGTTGCATACTTTTGGAAAAGTACCAAATCAAGAGGAGTTAGCTAGTTATCTTCAAGCTTATTTTGGAGAAGAGGTGTCTGAGAATTTGTTAAGTGAAATTATTGAACCGCCAAGACGCAGAGAGCGCCAAGAAGAAGGCAATGAGAATTTGGAGGAGGGAAGAAGAATTTGTGAGTTGTTGATGCAAACTGGGGAGGAGTTAAGTAATCTTTTGAGGGGTTTGAATGGGGAGTATATTCCACCAGCGCCAGGTGGAGATTTGTTGCGCGATGGTATAGGGGTATTACCTACGGGTCGAAATATTCATGCTTTAGATCCTTATAGAATGCCTTCTCCTGCTGCTTATGAAAGGGGAAGGGAAATTGCTCAGAAAATTATTGCCCTACATCTCAAAGAACACGGTAATTATCCTGAAACAGTAGCAGTAATGTTATGGGGTTTGGATGCAATTAAAACTAAGGGGGAATCTCTTGGTATTTTGTTGGAATTAGTTGGTGCTGAACCTGTTAAAGAAGGAACAGGGAGAATTGTTCGCTATGAGTTAAAACCTTTAGCTGAGGTGGGACATCCGCGCATTGATGTTTTGGCGAATTTGTCAGGAATATTTAGGGATAGTTTTGTCAATATTATTGAATTATTAGATGATTTATTCCTACGCGCTGCTGAAGCTGAGGAACCGGAAGAGCAGAATTTTATTCGGAAACACGCTTTAGCTTTAAAGGCGAAAGGTGTAGAAAATAGTTCAGCAAGATTATTTTCTAATCCTAGTGGTGATTTTGGTTCTTTAGTTAATGACCGTGTGGTAGATAGTAATTGGGAGTCTGGTGAGGAGTTGGGGGATACTTGGCGCGATCGCAATGTTTTCAGTTACGGTAGAAAAGATAAAGGTCAAGCTAGACCAGAGATTTTAGATCAGCTTTTGAATAAGTGCGATCGCATTGTTCAAGAAATCGACTCTGTAGAATACGGCTTAACTGATATCCAAGAATATTACGCCAATACAGGCGGCTTGAAAAAAGCTGCTGAAAAGAAACAAGGTAAAAAAGTTAAGGCGAGTTTTGTAGAAAGTTTTTCTAAAGATACAACACCTCGTAATTTAGAAGACTTGCTGCGGATGGAATATCGGACAAAATTGCTTAACCCGAAATGGGCAGATGCAATGGCAAATCAAGGTTCAGGTGGTGCTTATGAAATATCCCAACGGATGACAGCATTAATAGGTTGGGGAGGTACTGCTGATTTTACTGATGATTGGGTTTACGATCAAGCTGCTGATACTTATGCCTTAGATGCAGAAATGGCGAAAAAATTACGAGAAGCTAACCCAGAAGCTTTTCGTAATATTGTTGGCAGAATGTTAGAAGCAAATGGGCGGGGTTTTTGGCAACCTGAAGCAGATAAGTTAGATAAATTGCGTCAGTTATATGAGTTAGCAGATGAGGAACTGGAAGGCTTGACGGTTTAATCACTCAAGCAACATAATGATGCTAACGAGATTAATCATCGTAACTAACGAGTGGTAGCAATAAAAAAGTAGGAGTAATCAAAGATGGAACCCCAAGCTGTTATAGCATTTGGTTTCTTATTGTGTTTAGTTGGAGTAATCGCTGCCATCTCTGGCACTGGTGATTCATCTTATCATCACGAACTGAGTGGAGGTGGTTTTAGAATTAAAACTCGTCGAACAGGAATATTAATTTTAACAATGGGAGTTATTGTAATTACACTTGGTCTTGGGGCTGCACATTTTGGCGCTTGAGATAATATCTATTTTTAGACATAGCTGGCTTTTGCACTCTAATGCTGAAAATAAATGCTCTATACTGGCGATCGTACAAATAGCATAAGCTTGCTAAACTTCACCAGTTCTTTACCAAAATACAGTTGATATAAAATTATTCTTTAAATTATTTATGGACTGTTTTTTATAAAAATATACTTAGCAGACTAAAATTTTAATAATGACATAGCAAGTTACGCACAACCTTTTGATGTGGTTGATGCGAAATTTTGCTCGTCATTACAAGTGTGTTTTAATGTGAGATTTTTGTATTGCTCGTTTCTTTGTCTTACTCCCAAAGATACTAACCAAGACCATTTAAAGGCGGAGTATAGCGCACAGGATTTAAACGAGTAAGGGTGAAAGGCACACTAGCCTGATTTTTGCCCGAACTATGGGTACAAAGTATTTGACCTGTTACTTTATTACCATCATTGCTAAGAGTCCCATTGTATCTAGCAACGAATCCTCCTCCTTTGATTGTAAAACTCACTTTGCGCCCCGCTAGTTTAGGAGTTGCTGCTCCGTATGCCCCGCGTTGCCCTTGCGGACTTCCCCAGTAACGGAAAGTAGGTATAGTCATACTACTGCCCTTTTTACTTACGCTTAATTTTCTGGCAGCAACGTTGGGGTTAGCTTTGCATCCTTTACTGGAATTAGACCAATAAAAAACGCGGCTGCTTTCTTTCCAATTCCCCATCAAGTTAACACCACCAACTTTTGCTTGGGCAGGGAGTTGCTGAGTGGTAGCAGTACAGATTAAACAGCTAACTAAAGCAATAAGCCGAAATTTAGCACCCATATCAACAACCTCATAATGGCATGATTTAACAAGTCTTCTAACTCGAAGTTAGAGAAGTGAGTTTTTGCATCTTCCCCCAAATATTTAGACTACCACTGCGCTCGTGCGATCGCACTTGGTATTACACAGATTTTCGGGGAGACTCAATTCTCAATCCTTTGTTTTTTTAAGAAGACAAGGGTATTATATATTTTCAAAACAATATTCGTAAAGTTGCCAATGTCTGTTGCCTGAGCAATAATTTTGGTAGTTTTTCCAAGCTAGGGCAATTATGTCAATAATTGGTAACAATTTGACATATAACTTAATTGCTCTAAGAGTAGTCTCTCTAGGTGATTGATAAGTAATACTACGGATTAAAAATTTTTAATCAATAGAGGGCTAAAACAATCACCATACCAAGTTAAATAATAGAATTTGAGGGCAATTATGAAGAAAAATAAGCAACTAAGTATGATAGCGGCAGTAACTTTAGCTCTAGGCGCTAGTGCTATTTTAAAATTTCCTAGTTTTAGTGAAACTACTGCTCTAGCAGCCATTGCTGTTGATACTAGCAACAGCAACAATCAAGCAACTATCCCAAATGGAGGAAAATTCAATGTTCAAACAAAACTAGCTTCATTAGGCCCAGTACAATCAGACGATGACAGTTATCTAGCAGAAAGTGTAGGTAAGTGTGGAGCCCGACAAGCTAGTGGAGGGCAAAAAGGAGACAGAAGAACAATTAAATTTCCTGCAAGAACAGGAAATAAAACCATCCAAATTGCTTACGAGATGCTCAGAATTCCAGATAAACTACAAGTTATTCATAAAGGAAAGGTGATTTTAGATACAGGTTTTGTATCAGGTAGTAAAGTTAGATCGCTTTCTTTCAATCAAAGCCCAAAAGAACTAACAGTGATACTTAGAGGCAATCCCACACAGAGCGGCACTCGGTGGACATATATAGTAGGTTGCCCCAAATAAATTGCGGTATTCTAACTCTTTTCTTTATACCCACCAGCATATTCAATTACACACATAATTCTATATTTTTTGTGTGAACCACAAGCTACCCCAGTAACTCGATAACCTGGGGTAAAAATATTTTTTCTGTGACCGCGATCGCTCACTCCATCATCTATGATTAATTGCATCACAACTTGTTGGGCTGTATTGGGACCATAGGCAATATTTTCTCCGATAACAGTTTGCCAAGAACCATAACGGTTTACCCTATTCCAAGGACGACTACCATCGCTACCATTATGACCAGTAGCACCTTTGGGTCCTTGATCTTTAACATGAGCTTTTGCACCTAAAGACATACCTTGAGATGGACGTAACGCTGGTACAGGTTTAGTCGCCTTTAAAGCACGAACGGCTTCATCTACTGGCTTTACTCCTTCCTTAGTTAAAATGTTTACTCCCCCAGGAAGTTTTAATATTTTGCCTCGATAAGAGCTTCTTAGTTTTTGGATTTGGGCTGCATAAGCAACGGGATTTGTCCGCGCCCGATTTGTTTCAGCAATTATACCTTTTTCTAAGGCGGAAAGATTTGGAGGAATGCTTGCTTTAGCTAACAGTACATCTTTTGATGATGTTGATTCCGAAATATCAGAAATAATTGCCTGAAATTTCTGCGTTATTTCCCTTGTTTGCTCTATTGCAGAAACTTTAAAATTGTTGAAATCTTGATTAACGCGACTATCAACATTATGGGGAATTAAATGGGTAGCAGCTAAAGTTGCTAATAAAGTAATTGGTGTTAATGTCCAAAATATTTTATGATTCATAATTAAATAAGTTTAATTTTAATACTCTTAATTTTTGGTTCTTATGGCTGCTCAATTTCTAAAATTAAATTTTACTTTTAAAATTTAAGGCTCAAAAATAATTAATACTGAGATCTTGCACTAACGAGAGTGCACGAGGCTGTGCCTTTTCATTAGACCTGTTGTATAAATATCTCTGACCCCACCCCAACCCTCCCCTTGCCAAGGGGAGGGAGCTAGTTTCCCCCTTTACTAAGGCAGGGCTGTTTCATTTTCCAAGGCAAATTCTTAAAGAAAGAGCGATCGCTACCTGATAAAATCACAGTGATCGCTCTTTTTTTTTAATAAAATCATGCTTGTTAGTCTAATAGAACACTTGAAGAAAGTCAAGGATTTTCGTAAAAGTCAAGGAAAAAGACATCCCTTATGGATAGTATTATTAGTAGTAGTTTTAGGGATGATGTCAGGGTATCAGGGCTATAGAGAAATTGGGCATTTTGTAAAATATGAGCAAAGGAATCTGATTAATAACTTGGAAATATTTACGGAAAGATTACCATCTTGTGCAACTATAAGAAGGGTAATGATGGGCATGGACTGGCAAAATCTCAGCGAAGTTTTTAATCAGTGGGCTAAAGAAAACTATCCGCAAATAGATGAAACAGACTGGTTGGCAATTGATGGAAAAAGTTTGAGAAGCACAGTAACAAACTATGCAGATAAATCGCAAAATTTTGGGGTAATAGTTTCTGTATTTAGTCAACTAACAGGATTAGTGATAGCCCTGAGTAAAATCGAGAATAAAAGTAAGTCAGAAATTGCCGAAGTTCAAGATATAGTAAGGAATTGCGGTTTTAAAGGAAAAGTAATAAGCGCCGATGCGCTGCATTGTAATCAAACTACAACTAGAGCAATTATCAAAAGTCAAAATAATTATTTAATTGCTTTAAAGAAAAACCAAAATAAATTGTATGAGCAAGTAAAAACTTTAACAAATATGATTGAGCCATCCAGCCGATGTATCACTAAAGAACAAAGTCATGGACGACAAGTAACTCGAGAAGTAACAGTTTTTAATAATATTATTAAATTGAAAAACTGGTCACATATTCAAAGCTTGATTAAAGTAGAACGCTGGGGATGGAGAGGAAGCTCACCATATCAAGAAACAGTTTATTACATCAGTAGCATGAGCGCAGATGCGGAAACGTTTAACCAAAGAATTAGAGGGCATTGGCGAATAGAAAATCAAGTTCACTGGGTCAAAGACGTAATTTTAAATGAAGATAAAATGAAAATTCATCAAATTCAAGCAGCTACTAATTTTTCCATTTTAAAAACAATAGTTTTGAATCTTTTTCGCGGCTTGGGTTTCATCTCTATAACCGAGGGAAAAAGGTGGTTAGGTAATCACTGGAACAAACTGCTCATTATGACGGAAGAATTGACTTAAAATTTGAAAATTATCAGCAGTAGTTTTCGTTAAAAAAATAACTTAAGAGGAGCTTCAAGCCTGATGGGATAAAGCATCGGAAAATTTATGCTGTGTATAGAGTTAATCTATCAAGGAATAATTAATTAAAGTTATATTAAACATTAGTGCTAAATTTTAATTTGATAAATAAAAAAGATTTAGAGTCAATGTTGGAAATATAATTCTGGAAAATGAAACAGCCCTGCTTTACTAAGGGGGGTATTTTCGACTTTTGCTCGTTGGTCTATTGTGAACCCAATGGTGCAAAATCTGAGTAATAGACATCATCGTGAATTAAAGGTGCGTTACTTAAAAATTATCAGCATCCTGCTTATGTCGCACTCGGCGTAAGTTTTGAATTAATCTACAACTTTTAAAAACCCTTTACGCACTCCATCAAATACTTTGTCGATCAAAATTCGGTCTTTTTCATCTAACGAATTTTGAGAAAGCAAACTAGACATCAGACGGTGCTGGTCTTTGCGAGTAATTTTGCGAGACTGCACGATCTGAGATACGAGATCTTCAACCTTAACTTGAGAAACTAACACAGGTATTTGCACTTTGAGGAAATTACTCTGCTATATTTCCATATTAGCTTTTTATTTCTCAAGGTAGCTGGTTAGCTTTAAATAAGGTAGCTCAAATTTTTTATTTGGAAGAAAAAGTATTTTTAGATTTTGAGGAACCATCGCTGGCGGTATAAGCCGTAAGCAACTGCTAACCATAACAATACTGTCAGGATGGCAAAAATTAAAGAACCATTGAGAACGCCAGCCCAAGATTGGAATAAATGCTCATTGATCCAAGCGTAAGTTGTGGGCGCATCTTCCCCTGCACCAATTTTAGTTTTTACTAATGTTTTAATCATCAAAACTGAAGCAACAAATACCAAAATGGCGTTCATACCTAAAATTTCAAAAGGACGACCCCATTCGCGCCGCTTCCGCACGTCAATTAGTTCGTAACAAGCTGCTAATAAAATTAAGGCTATTCCGGCTGTAAATAAAACGTAGGAACTTGTCCACAATTTTTTGTTAATGGGGAACCAAAAATTCCACACTTCCCCAACTACTAAACAACTAAGACCAGCAATTAACATATTAATGCTAGTGCGCGATCGCTCTGGTTGTTTTCTCAACCATTCACCTGTAAAGTAACCAATCAGCACACTGACGACAGCAGGTAAACTACTAAATAATCCTTCAGGATCTCCTAGTGAATTATAGTTATCACCTTTATATAAATGGGCAGCACCAATTATTAAGCGATCAATATAAGCACCAAAGTTTCCTTCACGGGTTAACACACCTGCGCCATAACCTGGAACTGGTACAAATGACATTATTAACCAGTATCCAATTAGTAATACTGCTGCTAATGCCCACTGACCTTTTTTTGGTAAAGTTAGAACCGCTAAAGATGCAAGTAGGTAAGCAACACTAATACGTTGCAATACACCCATAACACGGATTGTGCTAAAGTCGTAATTCCAAAAGCCATTAAGTAGCAAACCGAGAATAAATAATATTGCGCTACGGCGTAAAATACGCAAGTAAAGCTGTTTTGTAGGTTTATTGTCGCCTTCGGTGTATTTGGCAAAAGAAAAAGCCATTGCTACACCAATAATAAATAAAAAGAAGGGGAAAACTAAATCAGCAAACGTCCAGCCGTTCCAATCAGCGTGAGCGAGGGCGGGATATACTTGGTCTGCAACACCAGCCTTATTGACTAGAATCATGCCTGCGATCGCCATACCACGAAATACATCTAAAGAAGTTAGGCGCATAAGTGGTTCATATAAGTAGTGGAAAATGTTATTTAAGCATGACTAGCCTTTTTGAACAGCAGATCTCTACAAATCTTATAATTATTTTTGTTTCTTGACTAAAATGTTCTAGTGCCGTGATTTATTAGCGATCGCTCAAGTTCCTCAACGCAACCCATAATATGGCAAAAGATTTGTATCACGAGCAAGTTAAACGCGCTCTAGAAAAAGACGGGTGGCAAATAACTCACGATCCATACGAATTGCGTATAGGTGGGGTTGAAATGTATATAAATATTGGGGCAGAACAGATTATTGGTGCGGAAAAGGAAAATGATAAAATTGCAGTTGAGGTAAAAAGTTTTATCAGTCCATCAAGGATTTCTGATTTTCATTTGGCGCATGGACAGTTTTTAGATTATCGGTATGCTTTAGAAGATGAAGATCCAGAGCGAATCTTATATTTAGCAGTACCTCGTTTTGTTTATCAAACCTTTTTCAACTTAGCTTTTATTAATAGAGTGGTACAACGTAGTCAAATTAAGCTTTTAGTTTATGACATAGAAAAGGAGACGATTGAGCAATGGATAAAGTAGCTCTCTACAGACAATATATTCAACAACTAATCCAAGCAAAAGCTGATCGCTCGATGAAATCGGCAAAGAATGTTGAGGCTCAACCTATTTTTGATACCAAGCGCGATCGCTATCAATTGGTGTATGTGGGTTGGAAGCAGAATGATATCAGGGATTATGGATGTTTGCTACATTTGGATATTAAGAATGGCAAGATTTGGATTCAATATGATGGTACGGAAGATGGGATTGCCTATGAGTTATTAAAATTAGGTGTACCACATGAAGATATAGTTTTGGGTTTTCAACCTGCTAGGGTGCGCTCTGATACGGAGTTTGCTGTAGGTTAGGTTTAAATATTGATTGATGAATAGCGATCGCTAATTTAATTTTCATCAAGTTAAACGCGGGTATCATTTCAATCTATGCGATCGCCCCTGGAATTAGAAAAGTCTATTTACCAGAGGGAAGCTTTAGTTCGATGTTTAATTTGTTCCCTATTTCCATAACATTGTTTGTAAAGTCTGTCATACCTGCTATCCCGCTAAAAGTTACAGTAGCAGCAGTTAGTAAAGCTACTAGACGGTTTGTGAGTTTGCGTAAATTGCGTTCTTGTTCTGGCTTTTGAATTTCTGTTTCTACATCATCAATTTCAATGGTGATGTCATCGCGGATATCTGGTGGGAATTGGGCGGCAGTTTGGCGCAGGTTACCGATTAGTTGCAGAATTTCGCTGATGTTTGCGCCGCTTGTTTGGTTGAAGTTAGAGGCTTGCTGACTGGCGTTGTCTTTAACTTCGTTGGCAAAGTTGGCGATGTTTGGGTTTTGAAAGTTGTTTGTGTTTTGTGTCATCGGTTTATATTCTCCTTGGTGGTTAGTATTATAAATCTTGACTGTAAAGCGATCGCTTTCTGGATCAACTTTTTGTATTTTCTGACGCGATTCTAGTGATTCGTAGCCATCTAAAAGTTGACGCAGATCGAGTTTTAATCTTAGTTTGCCGATGGTGATTGTGGTTTCACCCATTGATTCTTGTCCGAGGAGTTCTTCGTAGTCGAGGGGTGGATGGTTGGGATGGTTGGGGACGGGAACCCATTCGGTGATTTCGAGATTGGGGAGGGAGTTGTGGATTTTTTTGAAGACATCGCGGAGAATGCCCAGAAATAAGCGGCGGGTTTCTTTGCGTTTGCTAATGGTGATGAAGATTTTTTTGTCTTCGGGATCGGCTTTGATCCGAGCGATGTTGTAGATTTCGTTGTTTTCTTGATAGGCAAGCATTACGCCACTGCGCCAATAGATTTGATTATGAATTTTTTCGTGGGTGTTGACGATGAAGCGGGAGATGATGCTTTCGGGGAGAACTTTGTAATGGTATTGAAATTCGAGGGTTTCGCCTTGGAGTTCTGTTTTGTCTGGTTGGTCTTTGGGCAGAAGTCCCGCAATCAGAAATTGTGGTGGGTCACATTCTAGTGCAAAGCAAAGTTCAAATTCTTTCATCAGCCCGATCAGATAGCCGTGACGCTGGGTGGGATAACGCTTTGGATCGAGGATGCGGGTGAGATCGGCAGAGGTGAAAATGCCTTTGGTTTTAGTTTTGAGGATTTCATCGCTCAGGAGCGCGTAAATGCCTTCTGTCACCCAGTTGGGTTTGAGGACGTTGGTATCTTTGAGGATGGGATGCTCACGGAAGTTGAGAACTAAGCCAAGTCGATGGAGGAGATCGATCAGTTGCTCTTGGTTTTGTTCTTCGGGAATATTGTTTTTGTAGCAGATGCCGATATAGCTACTGTAGCTGATGAAGTCTTCAGTCATGGATTCGAGTTGTTGTTTAACCTCGAACCATGAGAGTGGTAGAAGGTCGTAGACTTCTTTGAGCTTGCCGACTTGCTTCAAAATGGCGGTGCGAAGTTCATCAATGCCGATATTGTCTTGGCAGGAGGTTTCGATAATCGCTTGGATGTTAGGATATTTTTCGCGTAATGCTTTGCGGTTGATGTCGAGGGGTTGTTCGTCTTTTTTGTTGCCAACGATAATCACAGGGGACTGTCCGCCGAAGCTTTCGATTAGTTTTAGCCAATATTCAATGCGGTTTTCTTCTTCGCTGGTGCGACAATTACAAACTAGGAGATAGAGGCTGCGCTTAGTCAGAAAAAATTGATGGGTAGCATGATAAATTTCCTGTCCGCCAAAGTCCCAAACATTCAGGCGGATGTCTTTGCTATTGACCTGCACGTTCCAAGTTTCCACATTGAGTCCGTCGGTTTGGGGTTGATTTTTATCATATTTATTGCGGATTAGTCGCTCGATAAGGGATGTTTTGCCGACGCTGCCTTGTCCGATGAGTAACAGTTTAGCTTCGTGTAATGGTCGAGTTTCACTTGTGCTAATTTGCCTCAAGTAATTCAAAATCTCTTTTGCATCTTTTGAATTAAGCATTTCTAATGGAATATTGGTAATTGAATTGTCACTGAGGTCAAGCTGCGTCAGATTGGTTAATTTAGCTATCGCCTCTGGAATCTGGGTTATTTTGTTGGAACGGAGGTCAAGCTGCGTCAGATTGGTTAATTTAGCGATTGCCTCTGGAATCTGGGTTATTTTGTTGGAATGGAGGTCAAGCTGCGTCAGATTGGTTAATTTAGCGATTGCCTCTGGAATCTGGGTTATTTTGTTGTCACTGAGGATAAGCTGCGTCAGATTGGTTAATTTAGCTATCGCCTCTGGAATCTGGGTTATTTTGTTGTTAAGAAGGTCAAGCTGCGTCAGATTGATTAAATTAGCGATCGCCTCTGGAATCTGGGTTATTTTGTTGTTAAGAAGGTCAAGCTGCGTCAGATTGGTTAAATTAGCGATCGCCTCTGGAATCTGAGTTATTTGGTTGTTACTGAGGATAAGCTGCGTCAGATTGGTTAAATTAGCGATCGCCTCTGGAATCTGAGTTATTTGGTTGTTACTGAGGATAAACTGCGTCAGATTGGTTAATTTAGCTATCGCCTCTGGAATCTGAGTTATTTGGTTGTTAAAGAGGACAAGCTGCGTCAGATTGGTTAATTTAGCTATCGCCTCTGGAATCTGGGTTATTTGGTTGTTACTGAGGTCAAGCTGCGTCAGATTGGTTAATTTAGCGATCGCATCAGGTATTTCAGTTAGCTTTACTCGAATTAAGATAAGTTCCTCTAAATGTAGTATTTGCGTTACCACATCGGGAATGCTCTCTAAAGGATTGCCACTAATATCCAATTTACGCAAATTAGGCAAACCCAATAGTTCGAGTGGAAGCGTTTTTAAATTGTTGCCCGAAACCTTTTCGAGATAGCGGTCTCCTACAAATTCATAAGCTTCAATCTTCTTTCCCAAAATCAAAGACTCAAGCTGCTGCAACTTACCAATTTCCCCAGGTAACTCAGTCAACTCTTGCCCCGACAAGTCTAACTCTCGCCAACCCTCAGCCACGGCGCGATCTATCAGTTGCAATAACTCTTCCTGCGTCATAATTCCAAGGAGAAGGGTAAAAGGAAAGAAGATTATCTTAACTGATTAGGGAAAATGTTAGACCATCATTTTTTGGCGATCTCTCAGTTCGCTGTTTGGGATATTGCGGATTTAGGCGATGCTTGCGGCGGGCTACGCCAACGCGCCTTGAGATGATGGGAAAAGGCGATCGCATAACTTTAACTCTGGTTTCAGGCGTTTTATCATTTATGTAACCAAAATTTTATTTCCGCCCACCTACTTAGTACGATCAAAGTATTCATCCAAATCCCGACCGGATTAGCGATAATCAAGTTTAAAGGTAAAGACCCGTAGATCCAATGGTTAAAACTCCAACTCCTCAAACACAAAAGCTTTCTAAAGTAGAAGGTACTAAAGATCGCAGTAATTATTTGCGTCAACCAGTGGCAACTGAGATATATCAGGACACCAACTGTTTCACAGAAGATGCTATTCAAATTCTCAAATATCACGGGTCATACCAGCAAGACAACCGAGATAATCGAGTCAAGGGTCAGGAGAAAGACTACCAGTTTATGCTGCGTACTCGCAATCCAGGCGGGTTAGTGCCACCGCAATTGTATCTGACATTAGACCGACTGGCTGACGAATACGGCAATCAAACATTACGGGTTACAACTCGCCAAGGGTTTCAGATGCACGGGATTTTGAAAAAAAATCTTAAAAGTGCGATCGCGGCGATAATTAAAAGCATGGGTTCAACCCTCGGCGCTTGCGGTGATGTCAACCGTAATGTCATGGCTCCACCTGCTCCCTACAAAAATCGCCCTGAATATAATTATGCTTGGGAGTATGCGGACAATATTGCTGCCTTGCTGACTCCTCAAACTGGCGCGTACTACGAAATTTGGTTAGATGGGGAAAAGAGTATTAGCGCGGAAGAAAGCCCAGAAATCGTAGCAGCGCGGCAACGTAATGGCAATGGCACGATTGTTCACGGTACAGAAGAACCAATTTATGGGCAACATTATATGCCCCGTAAATTTAAAATCTCTGTAACTGTTCCTGGGGATAATTCGATTGATCTATATTCTCAAGATGTCAGCTTAGTAGTAATTACTAATGACCAAGGAGAATTAGAGGGATTTAATATTTATGCGGGTGGCGGTTTAGGTCGCACTCATAATAAAGAAGACACTTTTCCTCGCCTAGCTGATGAAATTGGATATGTAGATAAGGAAGATGTCTACGATTTAGTTAAGGCTATTGTAGCGACGCAGCGAGATTATGGGAATCGCTTTGATCGTCGTCATTCGCGGATGAAATACCTGCTGGAAGATTGGGGCGTTGATAAGTTCCGCGCTACTGTTGAGGAATATTTAGGAAAAGCGATTAAACCTTTTAAACCTTTACCCCAATGGAAGTACGAAGACTTCCTGGGTTGGAATGAACAGGGAGACGGTAAACTGTTCTTGGGTATTTCGATTGATAATGGTCGAATTAAGGATGAAGGTACGTTTAAGCTGAGAACTGCTTTGCGGGAAATTGTACAGCAGTTTAACTTGCCTATCCGCTTAACTGCCCACCAAAATTTGCTAATTTACGAGATTGAACCAACGCTACAACCTAAAATTCAGCAGATTCTTGAAAACTGTGGCGTTCAAGTAGATATTAATGTGATCGATCCATTGGTACGCCTTTCAATGGCTTGTCCTGCGCTGCCTACCTGCGGTTTGGCGGTTACGGAATCAGAACGAGCAATCCCTGGTATCTTAGATCGCATTCGGGCTTTGCTGAACAAGCTAGGGATGGATCAGGAACAATTTGTTATCAGAATGACTGGTTGCCCAAATGGTTGTGCGCGTCCTTACATGGCGGAATTAGGGTTTGTGGGTAGCCAAGCTGAAACTTATCAAATTTGGTTGGGCGGATCTGCCAATCAAACAAGGTTAGCTAAAGCTTATGTAGACAAGATGCACATCAATGACTTGGAAAGCTTATTAGAGCCAATTTTGGTATTTTGTAAGCAATCTCGTCAAGCAGGGGAAAGTTTTGGAGATTTCTGCGATCGCGTTGGGTTCGATGCTATCCGCGAGTTTTCTGCTACTTATGAGCCTGCAATTACTACGGAGGAGTTAGCTCAAATTAATACTGCTGATGAGATCAATAGCATTGCGACTACTTCAGAGACTACCCGCGTCAGCAAACACCGCCCTCGGATTAGTGTTAAGCCTGATGTTTATGCACGTCTCAAAGAATTTGCTACCAGCCAAGGCAAGCCACTAACTTTGTTGGTATCAGAGGTTTTAGATGCTTACTTGCAGGAAAATTCCCAGAACAATGATGATTAATTTTTTGTAAAACCAAGCAACAAAAAAATAATCAACAGCCCGCTAGTTGGTATAATTTACAACTTAGTGGGCATTTTTTTTGTGATTACGAATAAAGATGATATTTAGTTGATTAGGTTGATTTTAGTGATTTGCAAAGAGTAAAAAAATGAACAAAACTACCGCTCGATGGTTATCGGCATTGGGTGGCATCAGTGCAATAGGTGTTTCTCTCTGTTTTAGCCAAGCAACTCAAGGATCTGAGCTTAATTCTGGTTCACGAAGAAACCCTACAGATGTAATCTTGTCTGACTGGCAAGGTAGATGGGATTGTAACCTAGACGGTAGGCAGACAACTCTAGACTTTAAGCTAATAGAACAGTCGTTTTGTCAAGGAAATATTTGTCAAAATGCCTTCAAAGTTACAGGTCAAATGATTGATGGTAATACTGTTGTAAGTGAGCTAGAGTCAAGAGAATATGGACCTGGTGATCCGCCAACTGCTCGTTTAGATCACTTGCTGCCAATGCGTTTCAAAAGTACTGAGGAATGGTTGCCTTTACTGCTAATGATGCACACTGGTAATCGCAACTATGCAAGCGGCTTTGTGAGGTGGAATGGTATTCCCTATGGGCTACAGTGTCAGAGAGCTACTTCAAGATAAATTTTTTAAGGATTCAGTTTGGCTCAGTTACAAAGGTTAGCGATCGCACCGACGCAAATTCATCAGCAGCAAATTACTCTAACGCCTCAGCAACACCATTATTTGAGTAGGGTATTGCGGTTACGTCAGGGCGATCGCTTTATTGCTATTGATGGTAAAGGTAATTGGTTGCTGGCAAATTTAGCAGGAACGTCTGCTGAAATTTTAGAACAATTATCAATTGAAACTGAGTTACCAGTTACAGTAACTTTGATGGTAGCACTGCCTAAAGGTAATGGATTTGATGAGATTGTGCGTTGCTGTACTGAGTTAGGTGTTGCTGTGATTATGCCAGTAATGAGCGATCGCACTTTACTTAATCCTAGTCCCCAAAAATTGGAACGCTGGCGACGCATTGCTACTGAAGCTGCTGAACAATCAGAACGTCAGATTGTACCGACTATTTTAGATCCTCTAGCATTTAGTGCAGGTTTGTCCTTTTGTCAAGAGCAACTACATGAGGAATTAGTTAAAAATCATCAATATATCTGTGTTACTCGCCGTGATTGTGTCAATTTACTAGAGTGCTTACAACTAAAAGTTGATGGTAACAGTGATTACTCTCAATCAATTGTAATTGCTACGGGTTGCGAGGGAGGTTGGACAGATGCAGAAGTAGAGAGTGCGATCGCACATAATTTTCAACCTGTTTCTTTAGGTCATCGTATCCTGAGAGCAGTAACTGCACCAATTGTAGCTATGTCTTTAATTGCTGCGGCTACAGAAAAAATTTGAGCCTTTTATAACAGGAGTAAGTCGTTAATCAATTTATAATCCTATCCCCCAAATAATTAACTCTAAAGAAATATCTGCGTTTATCTGCGTTCATCTGCGGTAAAAACTCTTAAAAATTAACTTTTAAAGATCAGCTTTTATAATAATTAACTGTTGATAACATTACGAGCTAAATCAATTTTAATTAAAAACTAATATGCTTGAACAAGTTGCTGAAGCTTTTAAACGTAAACAATATCAAACAGTCTCGAAACTACTTAAGCAGTTAATTAAACAAGAGCCTCAAAACCCTTGGGTGCAGTTTTATGTAGGACGATTGTACGAAGAGACAGGTAAACTGGAATCAGCAGAAAATGTTTACCGACAACTACTAAAAGATACAACCCATCCTAAAATTATCCCTCAAGCTCGTCAGGGACTTCAGCGAATAGCAGATATTTTAAAACAACAACGGCAACAAGCGATCGCAGATGCTACTGCCACGCCTGAAAGTGCAGAAATAGGCGTGATGATTTTAGAATCTATTAACCCTGAATTTAAAAAAGTAGCAGCCCAAAAGTTAGCTGGCGTGATGGAAATTGATCCCTACACGGCGCGGCTACATTTACCTACTCGTGGTTGGCGCTTATATAAAATTGGTCGGATTGGAGAATTACAATTTTTAACTCAACAACTACAACCTGCTGCCATCCCTAGCTTTTCCGCATCGCTTACAGATATCGAAAAAATTAATATTTTACAAGTAAATTATTTTAAGTCTAATCTCTCTCAAGTCACTGTAGTTTGCAAAAATGATCAGTCTCACTTAGGTTCAATAACTTTCGATTGGTCAGAAGTCAAGCAGCGAGTAGAAGGACTATTACCTATATTTGAAGAAGTTGTAGATTTTGACGTTAAACGTAAACTGCAACGCAAAACTAAAATATTAGATTATGTTCAGTGTTGTGATTTACACTTACCAGAAAGAGGCAGTATTCTGAGGTTATGCGATTTCCAATACCAATTTCAACACAGCATTAGCCTTTCCCAAAAACAAGCAGATATTCAGGCAGTAACTAAGACAACCACTAGAAATAAATGGAATAACTTAATTAACTTTCTCAATCACCAGTTGCCCCAAACATCAATTTGGTCTGATTTTACTATCTTCGGTGAAACGGCAGTTAATCAAACTGAGTTGCTAGGTCGCATTAAGCCACACATTGAGCTATCCCGCAACATAGATACTCTTTGGGATCAAGCATTTCATTTATATAGTGGGTTAATTTTTTTAAGATCTATGCGTTAAAATTAAGCATTTTTGATATTAGGAGCAGGGTTGATTATTATGGGATAAAAACTTTTTTTGTGATCAATTTTTTATCCACAAAATAAATAAAAATTAGTTTTTTAACTTACTTCCCTGCTCCCTTGCTGTTCTTGAATCACAAGGAATTATCCCTGTTATTAAGAAGGTGTTTTAACCTGACGCGCCATATCTAGATATGAGTTCATGTTTGCACCAGGACGACGACGGCGAGAAGAGCTAGAAGGCTGAATTAAATAGTCAGTTGCAAATGTCGAAGATGCAGATTTTCCATTACTAGCTGCTGTTGTTACTGGCTGCTTAACTGGTTCTGCTTTCAATCCTTCTGCACCTTGCACTAACTCAACTCGAACTTGCTCAGGTTTTGGCGCATCAGGGGTTTTTTCAGCTTTTGCAGGTGCTGGCTCGGCTTTTGGTGCTGGTTCAGCTTTTGCTGCTGCTGGTTGTGGTTTAGCTTTAGTAGCAGGTTCGGGCGCATCTGACTTAGATGCAGTTGATTTAGGCGCAGTTTCTGGCACAGAGTCCGATTCATCTAACTGCATATAATAGCCGCCACCTTTCTTGGCTTTGGCAGGTTGTAACTGATTATCTTGAGATTTCTTAGAACCAAAGAAACCACTAATGAAGCCGATAATTGCGTTGAAGAAGTTTTTAATAAAACCGAACATTGATTTTTACTCCTGGTTTAATGATGAATTTAACTGCGTCCACAATAACTGGAGCAAGCTATTTTAATTTTGAATTGAGAGTGTTATTACAACTGCAAAACTATAGCAGCTACTTCAAGATATGGCTTCTACCCAAATAGTCGCCAAGTCGAATTATGAATTTTCTACGTGAACAAATGCAAGAATCTTTATAATTCTTAATAATTGTTGATATTTTCACTCATTTTTGAGGTGACAACTGATGCCAGTTAAGTGAGTGTCATAGGGGGGATAAAAGTGGCGATCGCATAGATCTAAGCTAGGAGTAGGAACCTAACTATGCTCGGATATGAACATTAATAGCGATCGCAATCCTGTCTTGTTAGTTCATGGAATTAATGACACAGGCGCAGTTTTTTCTAAAATGGCTCCTTATTTATCTAACTTAGGCTGGTCTGTGTATGACATCAGCCTCACACCTAATAATGGCAAAGTGGGTCTTGATGAACTAGCTGCACAAGTAGCCAATTATATAGATCAAACATTTGCTCCATCTCAACCAATCGATCTTGTTGGCTTCAGTATGGGTGGTATTGTTAGCCGTTACTATGTCCAACGAATCGGTGGTATTGAACGGGTGCAACGCTTTATTACCATTTCTTCTCCACACCAAGGTACTAAAGTTGCCCATTTGTCTCAACTTCCAGGCTGTAGGCAAATGCGCCCTAGTAGCTCCTTAATCCAAGATTTGAATCAGGATGTCGAGATGCTTAAACAGTTAAATTTTACGTCTATCTGGACACCTTTTGATTTGATGATCGTACCTGCTAAAAGTTCACGGTTGCCAGTAGGACGAGAAATAGTGCTGCCAGTCGCTGCCCATGCCTGGATGTTAACAGACCCTAGATCAATTCAGTCTGTGGTAACAGCACTATCAGAACCGCTCAAACGCCCTGCGGCTCAAGCTTCTACTGCATCGCCTATTTGAGTAAATTCGCGACTACCAAAAATTGCCGTAGCATGAGAGTAAAATTTAAACTCCAACACATTATGGAAAGGATCTTCTAAAAAGAAAGTACGATGTTCTGTAGGTTGCCCAGAAAAGCGTAATTTGGGCTGTTCTCTAAATTGCAGTTGCTTTGACTGCGCCTTAGCTAATAGTGCTTCCCAGTCAGCAAGTGATGTAAACACTAAGCCAAAGTGTCTAGGATAAATAGTGCGCTGAGGTGTCACAGGTTCATGGGTGACGTGGGCAACTAATTGATGTCCGTAAAGATTGAGAATTATAGAGGCGTTAGTTTCCCGCCCAGCTTCGCAACCCAAGCCATCAACATAAAATTCTTTGGTTTGTGCAATATTACTTACAGGAAAGGCAAGATGAAATATAACTTGACTCATAATGTTTTTAAGAGGTGGGTAGTTTAATGTTCTCTTCCTTCTATTCTGTAAATCCTTGGCTGATTGGGCTAGGATTAAACGCAATTTTATTAAGTATTGTGTGGTTTGCTCCCAAAAAGTTACTAACTCCTGCGGGTATATTTCACGCTGGGCTACTGGGGGTGATTGTTTGGGGTACTTTGGGTTGGCAAGGGTATTTAGTAGTAGCGTTTTATTTTTTGGTAGGTTCTGGTGTCACCCGTATCGGCATCGCCCAGAAGGAAGCAGAGGGTATTGCTGAAAAGCGTTCTGGGGCAAGAGGTCCAGAAAATGTTTGGGGTTCTGCGCTTACTGCTGCTGTGTGCGCGTTAGGAACTTTATTTGTGTCGATATTTGCGCCTAGCGCTCAAGGGTGGGTTATTCCTCTACTTTTGTTAGGCTATGTTGCTAGTTTTAGCACGAAGTTATCAGATACCTGTGCTAGTGAGGTAGGTAAAGCTTATGGGAAGCGCACGTTTTTAATTACTACTTTACAGCCTGTAGCACGGGGAACAGAAGGCGCTGTGAGTTTGGAAGGAACTCTAGCCGGAATTTTGGGTTCAGTTGCGATCGCACTCGTCGCTTATGCTGTTAATTTAATTAGCTTGACAGATGTAATTATTTGTGTGGTCGCTGCTTTTATTGGTACTAACTTAGAAAGTGTGATTGGTGCAACTTTGCAATCTAAGTTTGACTGGATGACTAATGAAGTAGTGAATATTTTCAATACTTTAATTGGTGCGATCGCAGCAATTTTGTTAGCCTTAGCATGGCAGTATTGGCATTATTAAGCTAGAAACCAGGAAGTTGTCTTGAAAAATGCTCCGAATCGATTTTATCAGGAGCGAAGATAGATCAACAATCTGGTTTTAGCGTAATAAAACATTTAATCCCTAGTGGTAGATTAAAGAAAAAATTCCGCTCATCTACACTGAAACTTGAGCTTTGGTTATTCTGTTGATTGCTTCATTTGTGTCAATTACTTCAGCGACACCTCCAGCTAAGAGAGTTGCAACTACACGCTTGATATCCTCAACTGACACCTCGCCAAACCCCAAGTTACCAAAAGTAGGTCCTGAGTTGGCATCATTTATGTATATTACCTGATAATCTAAATCATGGGCGTGTCGTGCAGTCGTAACAGAGCAGTAGCCTGTCATAAATCCTGTCACCAAAACGGTGTTTATTCCCAAAGATTTTAAATAAGCCTCTAGATTGGTATTAATAAAGGCACTATAGCGAGTCTTTTCTATAACAATATCAGATTCATCAACAACTACAGACGAGTCTGATTCCGCATATTGCTCGCCGTCTATAAATACCTGCTCTGAGATAAAGTCTGCCATTCTGCCTGCATTTCTACCACTGCGATCAAGAAGATGTTTTACTATAAAAACTGGGATTTTTTGCTGTCGGCAAGCTTGGGAAATTTTATTAATATTTAGTACAGTTTCGTTGAAGTCAGACGTGAAAAGAGGACGGTTAGAGTTTGAGTATTCTTGCTGGGCATCTATAATTAATAGTGCTGAGTTTGGCTCAATCTTGTAATTAGGCATATACTGTTCCTGCTTGTAATTTGTGGATAGTAAAAACGGTGCTGTTTTTTTGCAGATTATAACCTCATTGATAAGCTAATGCGCTTCAATTTCTCATTCACTTCCATCACGCGCACTTTAACTACTTGTCCCACCTTAACAATTTGCTTGGGGTCACTTACAAATCTATCTGCAAGTTGGGAGATATGCACTAAACCATCTTGATGCACTCCAATATCCACAAACGCACCAAAGTTAGCGACATTAGTCACAATTCCTTCTAATTCCATGCCAACTTCAAGGTCGCGGATTTCCTTAATTCCTGCTTTGAAGCTAGCATATTTAAATTGTTCTCTGGGGTCGCGTCCTGGTTTCTCCAATTCGCTGATAATATCGCGCAATGTAGGTTCGCCAATTTTATCAGTGACGTATTTCTGAATGTTAATTGACTTGAGCTTTTCTGCAACCTGGGTTGTCTGTTTTAATGGTATACCCAAATCTTGTGCGATCGCTTCCACTACACCATAACTTTCTGGATGCACTGCGGTATTATCCAACGGATTCTCACCGTCACGAATTCGCAAAAAACCCGCAGCTTGTTCAAAAGCTTTTAAGCCTAATTTTGCTACTTTTTTAAGTTGGCGACGATTCTTAAATGCGCCATTTTCGTTACGATAGGTAACAATATTTTGAGCGACTGTTGGTGTAATTCCAGAAACAAATGTCAGTAGTTCTTTAGAAGCAGTATTAAGATCTACCCCTACATAGTTAACGCAACTCTCGACAGTTTCATCTAAATTTTTCTTCAACAGCTTTTGATCAACATCGTGCTGATACTGTCCTACACCAATAGATTTAGGGTCAATTTTAACTAACTCTGCTAGTGGGTCTTGTAAGCGTCTTCCGATACTAATTGCACCACGAACCGTTACATCTAGATCAGGAAATTCTTTACCCGCAACTTCACTTGCTGAATAGATAGATGCACCCGATTCATTTACCATCACTTTAATCGGTTGGCGTGACATTTTTGCTAGTACTTCCGAAACAAATTCATCTGTTTCACGTCCCGCAGTACCGTTACCAATTGCAATTAGTTGAATATGGTATTTTTCTACTAGCTTCTTAATTGTATTAGCAGCTTCTTCACGCTGTTTTTGGCTTTGGTGGGGAAATACCGCTTGATACTCTAAAAATTGAGCAGTTTCTGAAAGAACCGCAACTTTACAACCAGTGCGAAAACCTGGATCAATTGCTAATGTAGGCTGCATTCCAGCAGGAGGTGATAGCAATAACTCTCGCAAATTATTTTCAAATGTTTTAATTGATTCAATATCGGCAAAATTTTTCTTTTCAGCACGTACTTCACTAATTAAAGATGTTTTCATCAGACGATTAAAAGCATCCTTAAGCATTTCTCGGTAAAATTGCCGTACTTCTGGAACTTTAGTTTTAATTTCCTGGTACTCTAAATAATCAGTAACAACTGATTCATCAAAGTCAAGTTCAACTTTTAAAATCCCCTCAGTCTCACCCCGAAAAAGTGCCAGCATATTATGGGGAGGAATATCTTTTACCCTAGCTGTGTATTTGCGGTACATTTCAAATTTGGTTGTACCTTCGGGATAATCATCTTTAATAGTAGAAACGAATACTCCTGAATTCATTAAGAAGTCTCGCAAGTAAGCACGTAAATCAGCTTTTTCCGCGACTGATTCTGCTAAAATATCAGATGCACCTTTAAGTGCTTCTTCTGCGTTTTTAACTTTTTTCTCTTCAGAAATATATTTTGCTGCTTCTTGGTCTAAAGAAGCAGACTTGGCATTACGATTATTAAGTGATTTAATAAATTCAGCTAGTGGTTCTAAATTTTTTTCTCTAGCAATGGTAGCGCGTGTGCGACGTTTAGCTTTGTAGGGAAGATAAAGGTCTTCTAATTCGTTTTTCTGTAAGCAGGATGTAATTTTAGCTTGTAGCTCATCAGTGAGTTTACCTTGAGATGCGATCGCATCCAAAATCGACGCTTTTCTTTCTTCTAGCTCTGTTAAATAACTATACCGATCAGAAAGGTCACGTAACTGAATTTCATTCATCTCACCAGTGCGTTCTTTACGATAGCGAGAAACAAAAGGCACAGTTGCGCCCTCATTGAGCAGTTCAAGAGCATTTTTTATCTGAAATGGTTGAAGCGAAAGCTCATCTGCTAATAATTGAGGGATATTCAGCATATAAGTTGGTGAGTAAAATTAAATATAATTTGTGAGTACAGAACTGGCATCTGGGGATTGGTGGCTAGGAAACTATTTTAGTCTTCCCTCTAAAAATATTAGTTGATAACCTGTTCCACATTTAGCGTGCTATTACAGCATTGCTTAAATTTTTGACTCGACGATGCAATTTAATAATTATCCTTGATTGAGCAGTCTATCTAGTAAATTTTTTAAGGTTACAAACAATTTCATTGCCTTTGATATGCAATCATTCGTTCTCAACTCAGTTCATTTAAGCAATGTAGGAAGGCAGGAAGAAAACTAACAAGTCACATAGGTAGCACATTAATTTTTCATAATTTCTATATGCGAAAGTTCTCTCTTTTATAAAAACGAAAACTCCACCATCTGTACCAGGAAAACCAAATAGTTTCTAAATTGTTATAAGCTGCCTCGGGTGAGGTACCCTTTAAAGGTATAGACAAATGACTCAAAAGGCAACGCCGCTCATTTAGAGGGGTGTCAGCGAGTAAATAAGCTAGCAGCCTATTGAACTGCCACTGATAGAGCTTCTTATTATTGCTAAACTGTTCGGCAGTAAAAGTACTACTTCCCCGCACATTAATACAGGCATCTAGGTATACTCGCTGCTGGTAAACGTAAACACCATAAAAACCTACCCCTGATTGCTGACGTATACTCAGTTTAGGTTGAGCATCGGAAAATTTGATAGAAGTATGGTTATTTATAAGTTGTTTAACATCTCCATCGGTGGGTTCTACGTAGCGCATATATATAGTTAGTGGTAGTTGATTCTGAATATACCGATAGTCCCTTCCAGATAAAATCCAAGGCTTTCCTGATATAGCCTTGCTCTCTATACTGTCTATTAGCTGCCATTTGGGTAATGGCACCACAGGCGGAAATAAACTCTCCTTGTGAATCGGAGGAGATAAAACGATTTTACCGAGTACTAAAATAACAAAGGCATTAGTTATTACTAGCAAAGACATCCGCAACTGTTTCAAGAAGCTCATTTATCGGGGTATTCCCTTGAATCGGGGTTGGCAGGTTCATCTGTTTCAATGAGAAAGTAGCAGAAGGCTCCAAATACTAATACGGACATTATCACAAATATTTGGCTACCATCACCATCATGCCAGTATTCAAATGCTTTCTCTTGTGAGTTAGTTATTAAAACTGTTAATAGAGCAACTCGCGCTGCATTAAATATAAATCCCACACTCACAGCTACAACAGGTACATAATTTTTTTTTGCTAAATTAGCCGGAAAGGTTACTATAAAAAGTATTGCTAATTGCCATAAAAAAAGCATATTAACTAAGCCAGAACACCCTGGTAATACTGCTACTGTTCCAGCGTTCGTGACGATATTAATTCCTTGCAAAACAGCTTTAAAGCCAAAACAAGACATTATATAAGTAGCAAATCTAGCTGTCAGGTTAGAAGGATCAAACACTTTTCCTAGTAATGAATCAGATATGTTTAAAACTAATATGAGCAGCAGTTCTTGCCTATATTGATTAAATCCTTTAATTCCAGAAGCCAGTAAAATCAAAGCTAGCGCTGAAATCACAGGCAAAAAGTCAAGCAGTAGCGATATCCTGACAGTAACTAGACTCCTCACAAGTACAAAAGCAATGAGTACTAATCCCAACAAACTAGAAAAAATGTCACTATTTAAGCTTAATGTGTGGCGTTTTTCCCATAACTTAGATAAAATAACACTCCAGAGAAGTAAACTTAAGCTTGGAGCGATAATATCTCTAGCCAGCTTGATATTCAAGCTGATATCGACAGCTATTAAGGCTCCGGCTAAAGTTAATAACCAGAATTGATAGGTGCTTAGGGGCTTAATAAAGCTAGGCTTTATAGTCTTCATAAGTTTAACAAACGTAGATTTTAACGGTTAGTAGTAACTATTTGAAAGTTTTTTCGCTGCCCTGATAGTATAGTTGTTCGTTCCATCCCCTTGATTATAAAACCCACACTCCGCACTTCAAATTGTAGTATGGCTTCGCCATACATTTTAGGTAGTTTGGCGATCGCCGACAAAAGAAAAACTCATGTTTCTAGATTCAAATAGATCGCCAAACTACCTAAACTTGATAAGTAGGTGAGCGAAAATAAACGTAGAATAGATTTAAGATTGGCGTAGCCGAAGATAACCTTATAGTAAGGTTTTGAGAACTTTTTCCGGCTGCGCCAATCTTACGTTTAATTAAGTCCACCTACTTACACTACATAATATAATACAACCGAAAGTGCGTAGGTGGGTTATAAATAAATCTGAGCTTTCCCCATACCAAAAACTTGCAATTGCTTCACGAAAAGACTTTTGAGTATTTTTAATTGTCTTGATCTAGATACATATAATCAAAGACTAATCGCTGCATCCCTTATGGTGGAAAGCTTTGAAGAATATGTATTACGTTTTTAACAAGGATGAATTTAAGTTATACGTATACGTATACCCTAATTTATACATTGCTCATTAATAATATCAGTATGTATACGTATACACTAATTGCTCATTAATAATATCAGTACATATACTTATACACTAATTTATCATTTAACGGTAAAAATATAATAAAGCTGTGAGTGTAAACCTATCTTTATGCGGGTTTAAAGTTGATGCAAAAAGGGAAATTTACAAAATCTAAAATTTCAACTTTCAAATCAAAAAAGATTTGAAACAAAAGAAAGCTAGTTTCACTTAGAAAATCATTACTATATACAACGAACTAAGATAAGATGACATATTCTCAATTGAGCGAAGCCTCATTAGACCTGCGTGCACCTGTATTTTCTAGAGTACGGAAGGGTGGCTGGTGGGTAAGAATATTAACTTTGTTTGGTTGTGATTATATTTGTTTATCCATAGCCTGGCTGATAGCGGAATCTTACATTTCATTTGAGGATTTTCCTTGGTATACGTCACGCAGTTCTTTAGGGATGCTGATAACTATTTTGCCTCAGATAGCAGTAATGGTCATCCAAGGACTTTATCAAACAGGGCGCAAGCGTTATGACTACTTTAATATAATCAAATCGCTAGCTTTTGCTCATGGGTTGCTCCTATTAATTCTTCTGTGCGCTAAACCCGTACAATTTGACTCCCCTTCAAGCTTATTACTACCTTGGTTATTGAGTATAGCTTTTGTATGTGCTGGTAGATTTGTTGTGAATGCAACTCTGGAGTATATGCGCGATCACAAATTGATTGGAAGCCATCCTGTTTTTGTCATTTGTGACCCAAAAGAACAAGAGCAATATGCTAATTTTATAAAAAAAGAAAATTGTTACACGATTGTAGGATTTGATGGATATCAAGCTTTAGATAGATATAATCGTAAGGCAACCATAGAACAACTCAATCAGTTAGAAGTATCTGAAATATTTATTTCTTGGAATGCAATTAAAAACAGGATGTTTTTATGCTGGTTGTTTCAAGCGGCTGGTATAACTATTCATATCCTGCCTACGGAAATAAAACAAATTCACAAAGATGTAGAGCTAAGTAATATTGGCGGAATGCCTTGCATGACTTTTCATTGTCCATTGATTACAGGCAAGGATTTTTGGATAAAAAGAGTTTTCGATTTTTGTTTTGCCAGTTTATTTATAATACTAACTTCTCCAGTTTATGTAGCAATCGCTCTAGCCATCAAACTTGATTCATCGGGACCAGTGTTTTATAAACAAACTCGTGTCGGTTTGCATGGGCAAACATTTGAAGTCTGGAAATTCCGCACGATGCACCCTGATGCAGATAAAATGCAAAAAGAATTAGAAGATTTGAATGAAAATAAAGATGGGATTCTGTTTAAGATGAAAGACGATCCGCGCGTAACCCGCGTTGGTAAATTCTTGCGTTGTTATAGTTTAGATGAATTGCCACAAATATTTAATGTTTTGCGGGGAGAAATGAGCTTGATTGGCCCTCGCCCCTTAGCAACTAGAGATGTAGCAAATTTTTCAGAACGTCACTTTATTCGTCAGGAAGTTTTACCAGGAATCACAGGTTGGTGGCAAGTTTCTGGTCGGTCTGACATTGTTGATTTTGATCAAGTAATGCGATTAGACCTTCACTACATTGAAAATTGGTCGCTCTGGTTAGATATAAACATTCTATTCAAGACCGTGGCTGTTGTTTTAAGAAAGCAAGGTGCATATTAAGCATTTACTAGGTCAATCGTCAAAAGAAGGAAGAAATTAAGCTTTACAATTTAACTATGAATCTTTTTATGATGATTGAAAAAGGCGTAGGCGTAGCCCGTCATATATATCACCCATCTCATTCCTAACTTTCTCAACTAAGAAAAGACATCAAAACTGATGGGATGGCAAATGCAATTTTTAACCACAGAACAGCAGCCAAGCCCAGATAACAGAAGATGTAGACTGGCAACCTTTACGTAATTAACTATGGGCAAGTCAACACTGTCAACTTTAAACTACTCTTCGGTAGAGCAGCATTTAGACAATTACTTACCTTGCTGCACTCTTAAGTGGCGGCAGGGACAATTGTTCGTGAGTGTGGGACAGCAGAGCGAACAGCCTCACATCTCTGCGTTTGAGAGTGAGCAACAGTTAGTAGAGTGCTTGAAACAATCTCCAGTACGGCTAGTTCGCCTTGATCCAACATTAGGTGAAACTGTGCTGAAGCGCTGGGCAGATGCCTGTGAACAAGCAAATAAACCCGTATTTCTACAAGGGACGATTCAAAAACTCCATAGAAGGCAAAGCCAGTCTAGTTGTCAGGGAAAGCAATGGATTGACTGGATTGCTGCCTTCGTTTTGTTGATAGCACTGAGTCCAATTATGCTGGCAGCAGCTATATTGATGTATGTCTATTCACCAGGAGCGATTTTCTCTAGACAGTGGCACATTAGCCGACGAGGCAAATTATTCCGGCTTCTCAAGTTTCGCACGACAGTAGCTAATGATGATTCTCGTAGTACACTCTTAATCCGTTGGATGTGCAAGTACAATGTGGACGAGTTACCAGAGTTGTTGAATGTGCTGCGGGGTGAGATTAGCTTGATGGATTCACATCCTTTGACTCTCTCGGAAGGTGTGCGGTTTGGCTACTAAGTAGTGTTGCCAAAATATATCTCATGTTTTGGTACTTAACTAATGCCGCGGAAAGCGATCAAGATACCAGTTACCCCAGTTATTTGAGCAATTATAGTGACTCAACATCCCCCTACATTAGTCATAGAAGCAGGTCGCGCAGAACGCCAATATTGGAAAGATTTGTGGCGCTACCGTGAGTTATTCTACTTTCTCGCTTGGCGCGATATCCTTGTGCGCTACAAACAGACGGCGATAGGCATTACCTGGGCGCTGATTCGACCGTTTTTAACAATGATTGTTTTTACGGTAGTGTTTGGTAGGCTCGCGAAGTTACCTTCGGAAGGTGTTCCCTACCCGATTTTGGTATTTGCAGCCCTGCTCCCCTGGCAATTTTTTGCCAATTCTCTTTCTGAATGCAGTAACAGCTTAATTAGCAATTCTAATTTGATTTCTAAAATTTACTTTCCTCGGTTGATCATTCCTACGAGTGCAGTGGTCGTCAGCTTCGTTGATTTTCTTGTTTCCGGTATGATTTTGCTGGGCTTAATGGCTTGGTATAATTTTGTACCCAGTTGGCGAATCTTGATGTTACCCTTGTTTATATTGATTGCTTTTGCAGCTTCACTGGGAGCTGGACTATGGTTAGCATCACTGAATGTACAATATCGGGATTTTCGTTTCATAGTGCCGTTTATTGTTCAGTTTGGCTTATATGTTTCCCCTGTTGGCTTTAGTAGCAGTGTTGTTCCCGAAAAGTGGCGGTTACTTTACTCAGTGAACCCGATGGTAGGAGTAATAGATGGCTTCCGTTGGGCAATATTGGGTGGAACAGCGCAGATTTATTGGCCTGGATTTATTTTATCTATGGGCTTGGTTATCCTATTATCAGCCAGTGGGGTTTGGTATTTCCGCAAGATGGAACGTACATTTGCTGATGTGATTTAAACAGGAGCTAAGCGCGTGTCTGATACGGTTATTCGAGTCGAGAATCTAGGTAAGAAATACATCATCGATCATCAACAGCAGGGAAGACACCGCCGCAAGACGCTACGCGATGCAATTGTGGATGGAACTCAGGTGATTACCTCCAAACTTCTGCACTCATCTAAGGAAAGCTCCAAGACAGCTCGTGAAGAGTTTTGGGCTTTGAATAATCTTGATTTTGAAATTAAGCAGGGGGATAGAGTTGGAATTATTGGTCGTAATGGAGCAGGAAAATCAACTTTATTGAAAATCCTGAGCCGAATAACTGAGCCAACTAAAGGAAGAATTTTAATTGAAGGAAGGGTAGCAAGTTTGTTAGAAGTTGGTACAGGCTTTCATCCCGAGTTGACCGGACGAGAAAACATTTTTCTTAATGGTGCAATTCTGGGAATGAGCAAATTTGAGATCAAACGTAAATTTGACGAAATTGTTGCCTTTGCAGAAGTCGAGAAATTTTTAGATACACCTGTTAAACGTTATTCTTCGGGAATGTACGTGCGTTTGGCTTTTGCAGTTGCTGCTCATTTAGAACCAGAAATTTTGATTGTAGACGAAGTATTAGCCGTTGGAGATGTTCAATTTCAGAAAAAATGTATCGGAAAAATGGAGGAAGTTGGGCGAGAGGGAAGAACTATCTTATTCGTGAGTCACAACTTGGGTATAGTACAGGCACTTTGTACTCGTGGAATTTTAATAGGACAGGGAATAGTTTTAGCTGATGACACAGCACCTGCAGCAGTAAGTAGCTATCTCAGAACGCTTGAAAAAACAACATCAGAAAATCTTTTAGAGCGAACAGAGCGACGAGGTAAAGGTAGAATCCGTCTTGCCCAGGTAGAAATTTTAACTGCTGATGAATTTAACTCAACAGATCTAAGAACAGGTCATTCTTGTCAATTTATTTTTCATGTAACTGCTATAGAACCCGGAATGTCATGTACTTTTACAATTTATGACCAATATGGTCAGCCCGTAGCCAACTTTAGCAGTGGAATGCGGGGTGATGAGGATATAAATATTGATCAAAAAGATATCGATCAAAAAAATAAAAAAATTGTTTGTAAAATCGATGAATTATTGCTGATTCCAGGCCGATATCGGATGAATACAGCAATTATAAGTAATCATGAAGTACAGGATCATCTTGAGGGTGTTGCAGTCCTAGAAGTTGAAGAAGGGAAAATTCGAGGTCGCGTCATAACAACTGAAGGTGGCTATGGCAGCGTTCATATCCCCCATCAATGGGTACTACCAATGTAAGAATTAACTAAATAAACTATTATGTTTCAAAGGGATTGGAGGCTTTTGGTTAAAAGATGTTAATTGTTATTGAAAATAGTGGCTATTATTTAGATAACTTAGGAGATGTGTCAATGCTCCAAGTTGCCACACGAAGGTTGAAGAATTTATGGCCTAATGCTACGATTAAAGTCTTAACAAACTCAGGCGACAAACTGACTCATTTTTGCCCAAATACCTATCCCTTATCGCCAAGAGGGCGTCAAGTTTGGGCTTCCCCTTTAGCATCTAGGGTCTATAAAGTTATACCTAGTAAAGCGGCTCAGTATATAGCTGATTTGGAATGTCAATTACGAAAGTATTCTCCCTCTCTAGCTAGCTCCATACTTAAGTTGAAGTTCAAGTTAAAGCGACGAACAGAATCAGCTACATATTTTCAAGAATTTATGGAGGCAATAAATGGGGCTGACTTGGTAGTTGCTACCGGAGGTGGGTACGTAACTGATGTCTTTGAGGAAGGTGTACTTTCAAATTTAGACACCTTAATATTAGCAACTAGCCTTGGTAAACCAACAGTTATGCTAGGTCAAGGCTTAGGTCCTTTTTGGAATCAGAAGTCACTCACAAAACTGAAAGCTGTCTTTCCCTTGTTAGATTTAGTTGCTTTGCGGGAAGAACGAGTTGGACTTCCATTTCTTAAATCACTCGGTATCTCGCAGGATCGTATCCTTGTAACAGGAGATGATGCAATTGAATTAGCTTACGAAGCTCACACAAGAGAACTTGGAAATGGGATAGGTGTAAATCTTAGAGCCTCTAAGTATTCAGGAGTAAATCAAGGTATTTTTGAAACAGTTCAGCTAGCTTTACAAGGCGCTGCAATGAGGCGGGATGTGCCATTAGTAGCCGTACCGATTTCATGCTCTTCTTATAAAGGATATGAAGATTCTGATAGCCTGACAATTCAAAAACTGCTTAAAGGCTACGATGATACATCGGATGGCGGACAGTATCTTGATACTCCACTAAAAGTTATTGAGCAGGTAAGGCATTGCCGTGTGGTCGTGACTGGAAGTTATCATGCAGGAGTTTTTGCCCTGGCTCAAGGGGTACCTGTCATAGGTTTAGCTAAATCCCAATACTATTTAGATAAATTTTTAGGATTAGCAGATCAATTTGGCTCTGGTTGTGATGTTATTCTCCTCGATAATGATCGACAGTTAAGAGAAAAATTAGAAGCCAGTATTCTCAAAGCTTGGGAGGAAGCTGAACAGTTAAGACCTCAGTTACTAGAATCTGCACGGAGACAAATAGAGATGGGGTACGCTGCTTATCAGCGAGTGTACGAATTAGTTCAATCTCGATAATTTTCTCGGCGATTAATCTTTATAGAATAGTACGATATGAAAGTTAGTGTATCCATGACCGCCTATAATCGTGAAAAATTTATTGTCCAGACACTTGAGAGTGTTTTAGCACAGGAAGTAAACTTTGATTATGAAATTATCATTGGCGAAGATTGTTCTACAGACAAAACACGAGATATTGTATTAAGCTTTCAAGAAAAGTATCCTGACCAGATTCGTGTCTTATTACATAAAGAAAATTTAGGGCTGCTCCGAAACTTTGGCACGATTATACAAGCTTGTCAAGGTCAATATATTGCTTTAATTGATGATGATGATTATTGGACGTCTCCTTATAAACTTCAGAAGCAGGTAGATTTTTTAGATAATCATCCTGAATGTACAGTTTGTTTTCATGATTCTCGAATTTTTTATGAAGATGGCTCTAGAGAGGATTATTTTGTTGAATTACCCAGTTGTAAGGACATCTTCAGTATGGAAGATCTAAAATCAGATCCTTTTATTCCTACCTCATCAACAATGTTTCGTCGCAGGGAACTGGGTGAATTTCCCAACTGGTTTTATAAAATATATGGACATGATTGGGCGTTACATCTTTTGAATGCACAGTATGGAAAATTAGGATACATTAACGAAATAATGTCAGCAACCCGAGTTCATAATGGAGGTGACTTTAATGGAAGAACTGAAATTCAGCAATTAGAAAGAGCAATTCATGATCGTAAAATTTTGCTAGAAAACATCTCTTCATTAAAGAATCAAGCCACAAGAAATAAACTAGCTATATTTTATTCAAATTTAGGTAGTGAATATAAAAAACAAGGTAATTTATTAAAAGCCAAAAAATGTTTTTTTAATGCCTTTCTTGAATCTATTTTTAACCCTTTGGTATCAAAAAAAAGTTTATTAAGGCTATTGATAAAAGTTTTTTTATGAGGATTTATGTATGCATGTATTTTATCTATCCATCCTTGACTATCTTTTTGCAATGGGAGACTTAAAATGATGGAATTAATAGTTAAAGTCATCAAAAGAATGAAATCCAAAACACGATTATTAATTTACAGAAATTGGATTTACTTTTGCAAAAGCTTTAAATATCTAAAACAAAAGCTTAATAAAATAAAAGAAGAAACTGAACTTTTTATAAGTAAAGAAGAACAAAAAAAAACTTTTTATTTTATTGAGATAAGTTTTAAAGATTCAATCTTTAAAATGATCTTAGAAAGACCAGGTCATATAGAAGACTATATTGTCCAACATGGAGCTTGGGAGCCTCATATAAGTGATTTAATAACTTTTTTTATGAAAGAAAATGGAATTTTTTTAGATGTTGGTGCCAATATTGGATATCACAGTTTGTATATTGCAAGTTCTTTTGAAAACTCAGAGTGTATTTGCTTTGAACCTAACTCATTAATTTATCAGCAACTGAATCGAAATATTAAGCTTAATAATAGACTCAAAAATATCCGTGCTTATGATGTTGCTATTTCCAACTTTGACGGTGAAGTGGAATTTTATATGCAGGATGAATCTCCGTATAATAGAGGGATTTCAAGCCTCACTCACAACTGGGATTTAAAGTTAGATACTCACGGGGTTAAACAAATTAGTGTACAAGCTGCAAAGCTAGATGATTTCTTAGAGGAATCCCTCAAGAGCAGAATTTCCGTAATTAAAATTGATACTCAAGGTACTGAATACCAAGTTATATGTGGTGCGATGGATATTATAGAAAAATCTAAACCTGTTATTTTTTTTGAATTTGAAACAGCTTATCAGCCTGAAAATCCAGCGGAAAGCCTAAAAGAAATACTAAATAAAATTTATGGCTTTGGATATAAGGTATTTCTTGTTAAAAGTGAGTATCCTGAGCTTTTTTATGAATTTGATATCAGCTTAATAGCTGACGATTTATCATTTGAAGGAGATTTCGTGTGTCTACCTTCAGATTTCCTGTAATTTTTGAGAAACCGTTTATGCGTAACCATCCAAAAATACCTGCTTCAAACTCATTATCCTCAACTGAAACTTTGAATCAATTTAGGACTCTATGAAATCTTTATCAAGTCTTAATGAAACCAATCTGTTTCGCTTTAGCCTAGTGATTCCAACTTATCAACGACGAGATGTTGTTGTCGCCTCAGTAGCTGCTCTGTCGCGTCAAGAATTCGATGGTAAGTTTGAGGTTATTGTTGTTGTGGACGGTTCACAAGACGGAACGGCTGAGGCGCTTCAGCAGTTAGAAACCCCTTTCCCATTCACCGTCATTCAACAGTCCAACCAAGGTGCAGCATCTGCACGTAACCGGGGAGCGATCGCAGCGCGTGGAGAAATTGTACTGTTTCTCGATGACGATATGGAAGCTCATCCCCAACTCATTGCAGAACACGATCGCTCTCATCGAGAAGGGGCTGATGTCGTGTTGGGACACATGCCAATACATCCTGACTCTCCCGCGAATTTTTTGAGTGAGAATGTTAAGACTTGGGGTGAAGAACGAGGTGCCCGGTTATCATCGCCGGAGGCAAAGTTGGCGCTTGAAGATCTTCTGACTGGGCAAATTTCTCTGCAACGCCATCTCTTCTATAAAGTTGCGGGGTTTGATACTGACTTCACTAAAGGAGGCACATTTGGCAATGAAGATTTGGACTTTGGTTATCGCCTCCTACAAGATGGATACAAAATAGTCTTCAATATTAATGCGATTAGCTGGCAGAAGTATGTCGTCACGCCACGCCAGCATCTGCGGCAGTATCGTCACGCAGGTCGAGCAGATGTTGTTTTCATCCGCAAACACCCCGAACTCGCCGATAGCGTATTGTGGATACGACCTGAATCTTGGCGTGAACGATTTATTTGGCGTTGGCTGCGTGTACCGATGCGCTGGCTTCTGCTGACAGTGATCGACGCAGGCATCAAAAACCACCGTCTAACCGGACTCTATTACAAAATTTGGGCTATGGAATATTGGCAGGGTGTACGTGAAGAAGGTGGAATTCCCCAACCTAGACCCCTGCGAATACTCTGCTACCACGCGATCTCAGACCTCAAGGGAGCGCCCGTCATAGAAAACTATGGTGTTTCTCCTCAGCAATTTCAGCAGCATCTAAATACCCTATTGTGGGCTGGCTTTAAATTTATAGAGGTTAATGAGTTTTTAAGATTCTTGCAAGGTAAGGCTGGTTTACCCCGTCGGGCTGTACTGTTGACATTTGATGATTGTTATGAAGATCTGCTCCAAAATGCCTTGCCTATTCTCAAGGAACGCAAAATTCCTGCCGTAGCCTTTGCCGTCAGCAAACGCTTGGGTGGTAAAAATGACTGGGATGAGCGCCTTGGCGCTCCCCAACTTCAGTTAATGGATGCTGAAGGCTTGCATGAGTTGGTAAAAGGGGGAATTACGATTGGCTCCCATTCACGGAACCATCCCATGCTCAACAAGATTTCAGTTGAGCAGTTATCTGAAGAAATAACGGGTTCAGTGATAGACTTAGAAAAGGTCGGGTTAAATAAGCCAATCCTCTTAGCTTATCCTCACGGCGAGTATGATGAGAATGTGAAACGAGCTGTACAGGAAGCTGGCATACAGGCGGCTTTTACTGTTGAACCGGGTTTGATGCAACCGAATCAAGATCCATATCAAATCCCTCGGATTGAGATTTTGAGGGAAGATGTAGGCTGGAAGTTTCTTTGGAAGATCTTCTTCGCTCGTTCTTTGCCTCATTTCTCTATTCCTTTCCAAGATTCAATGGGCTGGTTTAAAAATCGATTGAAAGCTGTTTTGTCTAATTAACCTAGATTGAACATACTGCGGAAGGGGATAAAGATTTTGATCGGTCATCCAGACCCAACTAAACGGTTTTATAGCTCTTATAAATTTAATAAAAAGCTCTGAATGGTTAAATGGAAGCTCAACCTTTAGTTTCGGTAATTATTATATTTCTCAATGGTGAGGAATTTATAGACGAAGCCATCCAAAGTGTATTGGGACAAAGTTATCAAAAATGGGAATTGTTGCTAGTAGATGATGGTTCTACAGATCGGAGTATAGAGATTGCTAAAAAGTATATAGAGCAATACCCCAATAAAATTTATTATTTAGAACACGAAAAACACCAAAATTGTGGAATGAGCGCAAGCCGTAATCTGGGTATTCGCCATTCTAAAGGAAAATATGTTGCTTTTTTAGATGCTGATGATGTATGGCTGCCCCATAAGTTAGAACAACAAGTAAAACTTATGGAAGCCCATCCAGAGGTAGGTCTACTTTGTGGCCCAGCACTTTGGTGGTATGGTTGGACAGGAAAAGCTGAAGATTTTCAGTTTGATTATGTGGAAAAATTAATAGAGCCGTCAGATAATCCTTTCATTGAGCCACCGAGGCTAGTAACTAAAGCGCCTATACCTTGTCCTTCGACTCTGTTGATCAGGCGCGAGGCTTTAGACAGGGTAGGTGGTTTTGAGGAAACCTTTCGTGGTTTATACGAGGATCAAGCTTTTTATGCCAAAGTGTATCTGGAAGTTCCTGTATTAGTAGGTAGTGAATGTTTGATAAAATATAGGCAACATGCCAATTCTTGTTGTTCTGTTGCCTTAGATAGTGGTCAAAAATCCGTGAAAAATCTGTTCTTTTTAAATTGGCTAGAGAACTACCTAGCTGGAAAAGGACTTCAGGAGACTGAGTTTTGGCAAGATATTCAAAAACAGCTATGGCCGTATCGACAGCCAGTTTTATACAACTTAACCCGATGGACTCGGCATTTTGTACAGGAAATAAAAAGGCGCTGGAAATCGATAGTTCAAAAAGCATTGCCCGCTAAGCTATAGTCGTAAGTTAAACTTATTTATAATGAATAAAGAACAGTTGAAACTAATTGTTCAGAGAACATTACCAGGTTCTGCTCTTGATTGGCTCAAAACGCAACGCCAAGCTTATAAACACGACCCTCCATTGGGTAGAGTTAGTTGGGGTGACTTGCGGCGCTTAACACCCATTAGTGCCTTTTGGGGTTTAGAGCGAGGACAGCCACTGGATCGCTACTATATAGAGAAGTTTCTGGTTCAGAATAGTCGTGATATTCAGGGACGAGTCTTAGAAATCGGGGATAACTCCTACACGCGAAGATTTGGAGGAGATCGCGTCACCAAAAGTGATATCCTTCATGCTGTAGAAGATAATCCCCTTGCAACTATCGTTGGAGATCTCGCTGATGCTCCCCAGATTCCATCAGATCAGTTCGATTGCTTTATTCTTACCCAGACACTGCAATATGTGTATGACTTGCAGAGGGCGCTGAAAACAATTCACCGCATTCTGAAACCAGGTGGAGTTGTGCTGGTAACTCTTCCTAACCTTACTCCAATTGTCGATCCTGAGTCAGAAGGTTCGGGCTGGGGTTCCTCCTGCTGGTACTGGGGTTTTACCCTAGCATCAGCACAACGGCTGTTTGCAGAGGTTTTTTCCCCAGAAAATGTTCATGTAGAACCTCATGGAAACGTCTTAGCAGCAACTGCTTTCCTACAGGGAATATCCACTCAAGAACTGAAACAGGAAGAGTTGGATGAGTGCGATCCAAGGTATCAAGTTTTAATTACGGTTAGGGCAGTGAAACGTGAGGTGGCTCCATGAAGATCCCTGGACGCAGCAAGTTACGGCGATCGCTACACAAGCTTCAGAAAAGATTTGCCCCCAAAGCGTTGATTTTAATGTATCACAGAGTTGGGGAGGTAGATATAGACCCTTGGGCTTTGTGTGTTACACCTGAAAATTTCGCCGAACATCTGGAAGTTTTACAAAAAGATTACCATCCCCTCAGCCTGACGGAATTAGTAAAAGCCCATCAAGGGGGGAAATTGCCAAACCGCTCTGTGGCGATTACCTTTGATGACGGTTATGCAGACAATCTTCATCAGGCTAAACCCCTTCTCAATCGCTACGGAATCCCCGCAACCGTGTTTGTGAGTACGGGTTACTTAGGTCAGCAACGCGAGTTTTGGTGGGACGAGTTAGAACGGTTAGTTTTAGCACCAGGGCAACTTCCAGAGAAATTGAGCCTCAAGATTAACGGGAAAACCCATGAGTTGGAGCTAGGAACGGCAAGGAATTACACCCAACAGGACTACAAAGGCGATCGCACCGCCAAAGCCCATAAATCCATACCCGGCTCTCGTATGTTTTTCTATTACGAACTTTGGCAACTCTTGCGACCTTTACCAGAAAACGAACGACTCCAGGCATTAGAAGATATCAGAATTTGGGCTGATGCCAAACCCACAGCACGCCACTCTCACCGTTCCCTGTTACCGGAAGAAGTTTCCTTACTAGGGGACGGAGAATTAGTAGAAATTGGCGCACATACGGTTACCCATCCCTTTCTCTCAGAACAGCCGACCGCCTTACAAGCGGATGAAATCCAAGGCAGCAAAACTCAGTTAGAGGAAATGCTCAATCGTCCGGTAACTACTTTTTCCTATCCTTTTGGCAATTACACCACAGAGACGGTGGAACTGGCTCGAAACGCTGGATTTTCCTGTGCTTGCTCGACCGTTGAAGATACAGTTTGGACTCAAAGCCAGCGTTTTCAGTTACCCCGCTTCGGAGCCGAAAACTGGAATGGTGAAGAATTCGCGAAGCAACTATCGAGGTGGTTTCATGGCTGAATTGATGAAGAAACAACCCCTTGTTTCCTGCATTGTCATCTTCTTTAATGCGGGCGAGAAGTTTTTTATCGAAGCCATCGAGAGCATATTTGCCCAAACCTATGAAAACTGGGAACTTTTGCTCGCAAATGACGGTTCTACAGACGAGAGTACGGCGATCGCTTTAAAATATGCCCAAGAATATCCCCATAAAGTTCGCTACCTAGAACATGAGGGGCATCAAAATCGGGGCATGAGCGCAACACGAAACTTAGGAATTCGCCACGCCAAAGGGGAGTATATTGCTTTTCTGGATGCTGATGATGTGTGGTTACCCCAGAAACTAGAGCAACAAGTCCCACTTTTAGAATCCTATCCAGAAGCTGCCATGCTCTATAGCAGAACTCAATATTGGTTTAGCTGGATGAAGGATAATCCCGCCACTTCTACCCTAAAATCTGATGCTATTAGGGGCGACTATATGACTATCACTAGCATCAAATTTGATCAGTTAATTGAGCCACCCACTCAACTTCTGGTTTTGCTCAAAACTCCAAATATTCATCCTTGCACCTGTAGTATTTTGATACGCCGACAAGTATTCGATACTCTCGGCTTTTTTGAAGAAGCTTTTCGAGGTGCAAATGAAGATATGGTTTTTCATTCAAAAATATTTCTGAAATTTCCTGTCTATGTATCTAGCGGATGCTGGGATCGGTATCGCAAGCATGAAGATAGCTACTGGGGAAATTTAAGTAGACAAGGAACCTTGTCAGAAATGGTTCAAGCTGGACGCTTAAAATACTTGAATTGGTTAGAACAATATTTGCAAGAGCAAAACATTCAAGATCGGGAAATTTGGCAAGAACTCCAAAAAGCACTATGGCCGCATCGCCATCTAGTTTTGTTCAGATTGCTCCAGTTGCCTCAAAATTTCATAAAACAGACAAAACACTTTTCAAAACACTTAGCAAATCGGTTATTACCTGCTCACACCCGACAATCTATAGAAGAGTATGTTCGCCTCATTCTTTTTCAAGGTGGGGTAAAACTTATTTCTAGTTCCCCAGAAATCCATCATTATCCTAATGACTGGATAGTGCTGTGTGTTGTGAGCAATGGAGAATTTTATATTGAGACATTTATTAATCATTACTTCTCTATAGGCGCTAAACATATTATCTTTTTAGACAATGGATCAACCGATCGCACGATTAACCTAGCCAGTAAACATGGCAACGTAACAATTCTGCAAACTACATTCAAACATCCAGTCTATAACCGAGCAATGAAGAAATATTTAATCAATCGATTTGCTAAAAATAGATTATTTATTTTTGCTGAGGTTGACGAATTATTTACTTCTCCTTTGAAAGAAAAAGAAGAGCATTCTCTTTCTCAAGCAAGCCCGATCTAACTTAGTGGAGTAGGAAATATAGTGCATTTTATCGTAACGGGCGGAGCAGGATTTATTGGCTCTCATCTTGTAGAACAACTACTGGCAGAGGGCCATAATGTCACAGTAGTTGATAATCTTGTTACGGGTAGCTTAAACAATTTACCTGAATCCCCTTATCTAAAACTTGTATCCCAAAATATAGCCGACTGTAAACCCCAGGATTTTACACAGCCTATTGACGGAATTGCCCATCTTGCAGCAACCCCATCTGTAACTGAATCTTGGTTGAATCCCCTTGAAGCACATCATAATAATCTGTCAACACTACTGTCAGTATTGTTACTCTGTAAAGATTTAAATATCCCTCGTTTAGTGTTGGCGAGTTCAGCTGCTGTCTACGGAAATCCCATTTCTGTACCGATTTCTGAAGAACACCCCACTAGCCCCATTTCCCCCTATGGGTTACAAAAATTGGTGTGTGAACAATATGCCACTCTCTTCGCCAAACAATTCGGGTTATCCTTTGTAGGGCTGCGATTATTCAATGTTTTTGGTCCTCGCCAGCAACCGAATTCACCCTATTCAGGTGTTATTTCCATTTTTATCTCGGCAGCGCAGCAAGGTTTACCCATCACCATTTATGGCGATGGAACCCAAACTAGAGACTTTATTTATGTTAAGGATGTTGCCAATGCATTTAGCAAGGCATTAACTCATCCAATGGAACCGGGTTCATCATTAACTTGTAATATTGGTACTGGTACAAGTATCTCTTTAATACAACTGTTGAATATTGTGAAAGATCTGTTTCCGGAATGGCAGTCGGAACCACAATTTTCTTCACCTCGTCCAGGCGATATCCAAGATTCTCGATCCGATATTTTAAAAGCTATCAATAATTTAGGATTTACACCGAAATGGTCAGTACAGTCTGGACTCAAATCTTTAATGAATTTCCCTGTTGAAAAATAAAAAAAATGCTTTTCAATACTAAATTAAGCGGATTAATTCAATGAATTTGATTAACAAATGGTTTAATCACACGGAGAATGAAGTGATAGATTATCGAGATGAAATTTTAAATAGCTTTTTTGTTTTATGCCCAAGGGGGTTAGGATGTTCTACTTATAGACTATTTGAAGCGATGGCTTCAGCTAGATGCCCTGTAATTATATCTGATGATTGGGTTCCTATAGAGGAGATTGACTGGGAAAAATGTTCTGTCATTGTCAAAGAATCTGAATTGGAAACAATTCCACAGATTCTTGAGACAAAACTAGATCATGCGTTGGTAATGGGAAAAAAAGCAAGGGAGGCTTGGGGAAGGTATTTTTTGCCCGCAAACAAATATAATTCAATCGTCACTAAAATTATGGATTTAAAAGAAAGTAGACCTCCAAGGTACGACGAAAGAATTTATCACCATGAATGGTCAACCAGAAGTTTCTATAAACAGAATGGTTGGGCTATCGAACAGCGGCTCATTAGGAAAGTAAAAAAATGTTAAAGCTCATTGTGAGTAAATTAAAATGATAGAATAAACACTTTGAAAGTTAATTATATAGGATGGAGAAATGAGTGACAAAATCAAACCTGTTGTTAGTGCTATTATTTGTACTCATAATCCCAGATTTGACTATCTTGATCGGGTTATAGATGGTCTCAAGACCCAAAACTTACCCTATTCCGAATGGGAGTTTTTACTCGTTGATAATGCTAGCGATAAATTACTTTCTAATGAGGTTGATCTAAGTTGGCAGCCAAACTCTCGATATATTCGAGAAGATAAATTAGGCTTGACTTCTGCTAGATTACGAGGCATTAAAGAAGCTAAAACAGAACTTTTAGTGTTTATTGATGATGATAATGTTATAGATCAAGACTATCTTGAAGTTGCTCTGCAAATTAGTAGAGAGTTTCCATTTTTAGGGGCGTGGGGAGGGCAGATAATTGGGGAATTTGAAACTCAGCCACCAGCTTGGGCAAAACGCTTTTTCTCCTACTTAGCAATTCGAGAATTTGATCAAGATAGATGGTCAAACTTGCTACATCAACTCGATACCACTCCTTTTGGTGCTGGTATGTGTGTTAGGAAAAATGTAGCTAATCAATACGCTAATTCGATTAAAACTGATAAACGGAGGCTAGAGTTAGACCGTAAAGGAAATGATCTACAACGAGTGATTCCATTCTCTTGTGGAGACATTGATTTAGCATTTACAGCTTGCGATATGGGGCTAGGTACAGGATTATTTACAAGTCTCAAGTTAACCCACTTGATCTCCTCTAACCGTGTCACTGAAGAGTATTTGCTGAGATTGTTTGAAGGAAGCACTTATTCTCAATTAATCCTGGATAGTTATCGAGGTAAATTACCTCAGATTAATCGTTCTTGGAAGCAAAAGATTCGTGAATTTTATGGGTATTGGAATATTAACCCAATTCAGCGCCGTTTTTATCGTGCTGGCAAACGAGCAACTAGACTTGCAACTCAGGAAATTTTAGGTCATTAGATAAAATTAAAAATTATGAAGCCCATTAAAATTAGTGTTATTGTTCCAACCTATCATCGTAACGACTTGCTTGCTAAATGCTTAGATAATTTATCACCTAAAATTCAAACATTTCCCAGTGAAGAGTATGAAGTTATTGTTACTGACGATGGTGCTAAAACGACTGCAAAACAGATGATTTGTGACCATTATCCTTGGGTTAAATGGGTTGCTGGTCCTCGTAAAGGTCCGGCAGCAAATAGAAATAATGGAGCTGAGTATGCTCAAGGGGAGTGGCTGGTTTTTACAGATGATGATTGTGTGCCCCAGCCAAATTGGCTGAATGCTTTTGCAAAAGAAACTAAGGGAGAAGCTTTGGCTTTAGAGGGAGCAATTCATCCCTTAGGGGACCCTAAGCAGGATATGGCTGAATGTCCAATAAATCTTACAGGTGGATGGTTTTGGTCTGCCAATATTGCAATTGAGCGAGCGCTTTTTGAAAAAATTGGGGGGTTTGACGCAAATTATCCTCTTGCTTTACATGAAGATGTAGATATCAGAGAGCGCCTTTATGTATTTACAACAATCTTATTTGTTCCTGAAGCTTCTGTTTTCCACCCCGTACGACTAATTCCCCTAAAATCCGCTATCTCTCGCATTCCCAAACGTTGCGCTGCTACAGCCTATCACCTGGCTAAACATCGTAAGGATTCTAGCAATCAAAGTGTACTCGGCTTAACCATTTTTGAGTTTAAATATCATTTACGGCATTTACTGGGTGGACTTCGGAAGGGGAAAATCAAATTTGCCTACGTATCTTTTTTAACTATAATAATTGGTACACCCGTATTTTTTTTCTATATACTTATGTACTCAAAATCAAAGCAAAAATTTGGAAAAAGCGATTAAAAGTGCTCTTAATCAACCTAATTTAGGTTTAAGGTTAAGCAAAATTATGAATATTGGTCTCTAATGAATGAAATTATGTATATAGAAAATCCTACTAATCGGGAGTCTTTGGTTAGTATTATCATTCCGACTTATAATCGTTCAGCATATCTAAAGGATGCGATTGAGAGCGTTGTTCAGCAGACCTATCAGAATATTGAGATTATTGTTTCTGATGATTATAGTACTGAAAGTCCTCAAGCAACAGTTGAGTCATTCAAAGATAAGAGGATTCGATTCAGACGCAATACAACAAATTTAGGAGTCGCTCTTAATGTTACAAAAGCGCTGAAAGAAGTACAAGGAAAATATATTGCTTACCTAAACGATGATGATATCTGGAACAAGGACTTTTTAGAAAAGCTAGTTCCACATCTTGATTTTCATCAAGATGTGGTCTTGGCTTTTTGCGATCACTATATAATAGATTCAGATGGTAAAATTAATTACCCAGATACTGAGAAGAATACAGCACATTGGAAGCGCAACCAGTTAAAAGAAGGAATTTATAAGCCTTTCTGGGAGATTGGACTAATACATAAGGCTGTGTTTGCCGCTTCCTCTACTGTTATTCGTAAGGATGCTGTTGAGTGGGATCAGTTGCACGAGGCAGGAGTTTTTTGGGACTACTATATCAGCTATCTTGCCTGTTGCTCTGGTCTTGGAGCTTACTATTGTCCAGAAAGATTAACTCAGTACCGCGTACATGACCAGTCTGAAACTATGCTCAGCGGTAGCCGAAATGTCCAGGCTAAGCTCCGAAAAGCAAAGGCTGGGATTTTTTGCTACGACCGTTTCATGAGAGATGAGCGGCTAAAACAATTCAAGCCCTATTTTGCACAGCAATGGGCACACGCGAATACAACTATGGCTATTGCTTTACTGCGAGCAGGGCAAATAGCGGAAGCACGTCCTTATCTTCTGCGTGCTCTTAGCCAACAAAAATTTAATTTAAGAACTCTAGCAGCACTAACCTTGAGTTTTACCCCTCAGCCACTAGCACGTAAATTATTAAGTAGCTCGAAATAAGGGGGTTTCTATCCTTAATTTTTCTTCCACAACAAGTTATAAAAAACAATGTAAAATATTATCCTAAAGTTGGGTTCCTGCCCAGCAAAGTTCATTCAGGCAAAAAACTATGGCTGTAACAAATAAGCCTTAAAGGTTTGTCAACCATTTTTATGTAAACTTTTAGAGTTATCGCAGTAAGCATGAAAATTTGTATTGTTACGCCTGCTGTAATTAAAGGTGATGGCCAAGGTAGAGCTAACTATGAAATTGTTTGGGAAGCTATTCGTCGCGGTTATCATCTAACTTTGCTGGCGAGGAACGTAGACCCAGAACTTGAGCAAAATAGCCAAGTTAATTGGGTTTCTATTCCAGTTAAAGGATGGTCAACAGCATTACTTCAAGAAATGGTTTTCTCTTGGCAGAGCGCACAGTGGTTGCAGCAACATCGCCTAGATTTTGATTTAATTCAGGTATATGGCGCGGTTACTTCGGCTTCAGGAGATATAAATACTGTCCAGTTTGTCCATAGTGCCTGGTTGCGATCGCGCGTACACATTTCTCGAATCCGGCGAGATTACTACGGCGCTTATCAATGGCTGTACACAGCTTTGAATTCCCATTGGGAAAAACAGGCATTTCGGAAAGCAAAAGTGGTTGTTGCGGTATCCGAGAGAGTGAAGCAGGAACTAATGGATATTGGCGTTCCCGAACATAAACTGCATGTCATTTATAACGGAGTTGATGTTCGGGAGTTTTCTCCCGGTTCTGCTGACCGTCGCCAGATCGGATTACCGGAGAATGCTACCATCGCCCTATTTGCCGGGGACATTCGCACAAACCGCAAAAATCTTGATACGGTACTTCATGCCCTGGTATACGAACCTGAGTTGCATTTAGCTGTTGTGGGGTCAATTGAAGGAAGCCCTTATCCCAATTTAGTAGCCCAGTTGGGATTAACTGATCGAGTGCATTTTATGGGATATCGGCGCGATCTTCCAGAAATAATGCGAGCATTAGATTTATTTGTCTTTCCTTCACGCTATGAGCCTTTTGGTATGGTCGTGAGTGAAGCAATGGCGGCCGGACTGCCAGTGATTACGTCTGGCACAACAGGTGCAGCAGAAATCGTTACGCCCGAGAGTGGAGTAGTTTTATCTGACTCAGAAGATATACAAGGTTTGGCAGAGGCATTGACTAAACTAGGAAGCGATCGCGAACTGAGGAGGCAAATGGGCATAGTGGGTCGAGCGATCGCAGAGCAGCATAGCTGGGTAAGTAAGGCTAATAGTTATATGAATCTATTTGAGGAGATCGTTAAGGATGAAAATCAGTGTAGTTATCCCAACTTATCTGCGTCCTAATGACCTAGCACGATGCCTACAAGCTTTGTGTAACCAAACTCGTCTGCCAGATGAAGTTTTGGTTGTCATCAGAGATACTGACGTTGAAACTAAAACGCTTCTTGAAAGCTTTAACCTGACCCCTTTTCCTTTGCAGACGATCATCGTTAACGTTCCTGGCGTTGTGGCAGCGATGAATGTAGGTTGGGATAAAACCCAAGGAGACATTATCGTGAGTACTGATGACGATGCAGCACCACATTCTGATTGGTTGGCAAAAATTGAAACTTACTTTTTGTCAGACCAGCAAATTGCTGGGGTGGGTGGGCGCGACTGGCAGTATCAAGGCTCACATCTTAAGGAAGAAGGAACTCCCAGAACCGTTGGGAAAGTTCAGTGGTTTGGTCGAGTTATCGGCAACCATCATTTAGGCACAGGGAAAGCCAGGGAAGTTGATGTGTTGAAAGGAGTTAACATGGGTTTCCGTCGGGCTGCGATTCAGGGCTTGCACTTTGACGAGCGAATGAGAGGGATGGGGGCCCAGGTAAATTTTGAGATGGCATTTGCCCTTCCATTGAGGCGCAGAGGTTGGAAAATTATATACGATCCCAGTGTTGCCGTCGATCATTATCCAGCCCAACGGTTTGACGAAGACCAAATTCATCGGGGGCAATTCAGCGCGATCGCCCTGTCGAATATTGCCCATAACGAAACGCTAGCCCTACTGGAGTATCTATCACCAATCCAACGAATTATTTTCTTAATATGGGCAGTGGTGATTGGCACAAGGGAATGTCCAGGATTAGTACAAGTGTTGAGATTCCTACCAAGCAGGAGATTCTTAATTGTACGCAAATGGCTCGCTACCATAAATGGTCGCTGGCAGGGGATACAGAGTTGGCTGCACAGCGAACGTGCTGCTGTCGTACCACCCCCTGGAGTATTTGAACATTCCAATTCAGCATAGACTGCAATTACTAATTATTTAATTTAAGAAGCAACTGTTATGCAAACCACTCCTTCCGTTGCCATTTGTATTCCCACCTTTAATCAAGCCCAATATCTACCTATGTCTGTTGGCAGTGCCTGTCAGCAGACCTATCAAAATATTGAGGTGTGGGTATCAGATGATGCCAGTACTGATGAAACACCTCATGTAATGACTCAATTGTGCCAGCAATTTCCTCAAGTTTCCTACTATCGACAACCTCAAAATCTCGGTATTGTTGGCAACAATAATTGGCTTTTAAGTCAACCCAAAGCTGAATTCATCATTCGATTAGATTCGGATGATCTTCTAATGCCAAACTATGTTGAGCGATTGGTAAATTTATTAGAATGCTATCCAGATGCAGGATATGCTCATGCCGCTGTGCAAGAAATCAATGAGTATGGAGACAAGCAAGGCATTCGTCAGTTAGCGAGAACAGAAGAATTTCGAAAGGCTGAAACGGAGTTAAGAGCAGCAGTGTCTGGGTTCCGCATGGCTGCTAACGTTGCCATGTTTCGATCCGATGCTTTGCGTAAGCTAAGTTTTTATGAAGGACGACCTGAATACACTGAAGATTATGACTTGATTGTCAGAATGGCAGATGCTGGCTACGGTAATGTTTATACTAACGAAGTTCTTGCTTGTTATCGTGTTTGGACTGACGCAAGTACAGTACGTCCTAGGCGAAAAAGTCTGGAATTACAAGGAATGATTCGGATTTATGAGGAAAGCTTGCTACCTGCTTTTCAACGACGTGGATGGGATACGCAAATAATCACTCAAAAACGTCGTCAATTAGCCTTAATCCACTCTGCTTTTTGCTACCGCCCTTTATTTACCGAGGCAGAACGGAACGAGTTAATTGAATTAGTAAAAAAACTAGGGGATTCACCTGCATTACAGTTCCGTCTTTTGACATTACGATGGGGATTAAGTCCCTTCTTTGAGTGGCGCTATTCAACAGAGTTAAAGTTGAAGCGTTTAGTGAAAGCCTTTTTCAACAGGTTAAATAAGTTGTAAAATTTCCGAATAGGAAGCAGTATAAGCAAAAATAATTTTGATAACTCACTAAGTTTGGTTCTTCCGTACTTAGTATGCTAATAGACATTTAAATTATCTTGGAAGCCATGATTGGCAACGCCTTGAGGATTATATAGGTTAAATTTGTTCTCTAGAAACCTGTAATCGCACTAAAATAACATATAGCTGGCTTGCAGACGCTCAAAACTAATTGATTGGCATAGCAAGTACGGAAGAACCATAAGTTTCAATTCATATACTGTCTAATTCCTTTGCCATAATATATGAACTTCAGGCAACGAAATTTAAATACAACCTCAGCAGCAGGACGCTTGACACTAAAACCAGCACCTGCCTGGGCTATTGTCATAGGGCTAATACTGTTTACTGGATTAGGAAGCCTTGCTGGAGCAGGTAGCGTTATTCGACTTACTTTTCCCCTTGTCTCCTTTGCAGCAGGCATATTTCTATATTTTAGATATCCTATCTTCTACATAGGTTTTACTTGGTGGATGTGGTTTATCACTCCATTTGCAGCTCGCTTAGCTGATTACTATAGTGGTAGTTGGGATCCTATTCGATTGATGTTGTTGGGTCCTTATTTAGTCACACTAATCACTTTAGTTGTGCTGGCAAAACCTTTTTCTCAGACCGCTCTATACAATAGTATACCGTTTATACTTGCTATTTTGGGTGTGGTTTATGGGTTCTTCATATCAGTAGTTTTGACATCACCTTTTACAGCTATACGAGCATTGTTAGACTGGCTAACGCCAATCCTTTTTGGCTTTCACTTGTCATTAAATTGGCAATATTATCTTGAGTATCGTCAGAATTTACAACGTACTTTTCTGTGGGGTACGCTGCTGATGGGCATTTATGGAATTATCCAATTCCTATTTGCACCCGAGTGGGATAGATTTTGGCTTATTAATACGAAAATTTTTACTTTTGGAAAACCAGAACCACTTGGTATGCGGGTTTGGAGTACAATGAACGACTCTGGCACTTTTGCAATTTTTCTAATTCCGGGATTACTTTTATTACTGAACAGTTCGGAGTCACTCCGCTTTCCTGCATCTGCAATTGGTTATTTAGCGTTATTTCTTACTAGGGTTCGTACAGCTTGGCTTGGCACTCTTGTTTCAATACTGGTATTAATTGGCAATCTGAATTTGCAGCGCAGCATACGCATTATGTTGAACATGATCGTGATAGCAGTATTAGTCTTTACTCTGTCAAGTATAGAACCTTTTGCTGGCATAATTGGCGATCGCCTACAGACATTTTCAGACTTGGAAGCTGACACCAGCTACAACGATAGGCAACGCATTTATCAAGGACAATTAAATAGTTCCCTTTTTGAAGTAATTGGTCGAGGTATCGGTAATGGTGTCACCGATGCTGGCGTTCTGGATGTTTTAGCATCTTTAGGATGGCTAGGAGGGTTGCTTTACATCAGTGGAATACTCCTACTCCTGTTTGGTATTTTTCAGGGAGCTAAAGTATATTCTGATTCTTTTATCAATACTGCTCTGAGTAGTTGTATCAGCATTCTGACGATGATGCTGGGTGCTAACACACTGCGTGGGCCTACCGGGTTAATTTTTTGGGGTTTTGCAGGTCTTGCTATGGCGGGGTGTAAGTACTATAGTCATCAACGTAACTCTCAACATGAATTAATTGCATAACTCTAATGAGCGCTAAACCTCGTGTTCTATTGGTAGTGGGTTTTCTCTGGGGAGATGAAGGTATCGTCCGAGGGTTGATCGCCCTGGCTAAAGGGCTAATGGAATCTGGCTGGGAAGTGTGTCTCGCTTCAGCTATGGTAGATCAAGATGGATACGAGCGCTTTACCCGTGGCCCTGAGTGGATCGAGTCTCAGGGAATTCAACATTTTTATGTACCGTTTCCTAACTTCCGTACCCCTGCTGGAAAATTTAGTACTGCTTTTAAAGCCCTACTTAGTCTTAATGTAGCTGTTCAGCAATTTAAGCCAGATATTATCAATGTTCATTCTCTATCTCTATGTCCCTATACTTTTGTGATGCGAAGTTTATACGGTATTCCCTACATTTCAACGGCCCGAACCATGCCATCTGCAAACCGCTTAGGTGTCAAGTTTGGAGGATTGATCAACAAATACTTCAATACGTTTCTGGGTAATCGCTTCATTGCAATCAGTACAGAAATCAAGGAAGCCTATGAAAGAATTCTGAGAATTCCTCCAGGACAAATTAGAGTAGTGTATCATGGAGTGGAAACGGATCGATTTCGTCCCCCATCAACCCAAGAGCGACTAGAATCCCGTGAAGCGTTTGGACTAAATTTAAATGATAAAGTTGTCTGTCTTATTGGATATTTGTATCCGCTTAAGGGGCACGATGTACTAATACAAGCTATCTCATTACTTAAATCTGAGGGAGTGAACGTAGTTGCACTCTGTGCAGGAGCAGGTGATAAAGAGGAAGTTCAGACTCTTCAAACACAAGCTGAGCAGAGTAATGTTTCAGATTTAATTCGCTTATTAGGTTTTACAGATGCGCGGCAAGTACTTTGGGCATCTGATGCTCTAATTTTACCAAGTCGGCTAGAGGGATTTGGATGGGTGATTCCAGAAGCAATGTTATGTGGTGTTGTTCCCATTAGAACTCCCGCAGGTGGAGCGATCGATCAAATTGAAAATGGCATTAATGGTTTTATTTTTCCTTTTAATGATGCAGAAGCTTTGGCGATGCGTTTGAAACAACTTATAGAAAATGAAGCGCTGATGTCGCAAATGTCGGTTGCTGCTATAGAATCAGCTCGTCAAAAATTTACTGCTGAGAGAATGATTAAAGAAACTATTGCCGTATATGAAGAATTAATGACCATATCGTCTGCTCAATAAGATTTATAATATTTTCGAGTAGTCAATAAAAAGTATGTTTTGAATGGATACAAAATCTGAGAAAAACCTCATGCTTAATACCGCGCCAGATTTTATGCCACATCATAGAGGTGTAGGAAAATAACTTGGCTACTTTAGTAAAAAAATAGCTCCTACTCTTTCACGTCTTCTCCTACACTATCCTTCTGATAAAATTCTCCGATATGGGTTCTTCCGTACTTACTGTTCTAAAATATTAGATTTATTAGCATAAAAGCGGTATTTTATGAATAAAATAATGACCCAATTGCTAAATCTCCCAACAGTTTTAGTAAAAAGTATTCAAGAAACTGAATTCAGCTTGATTTTCTTTGTAAAAGCGGCAAATAAAACAGCTATTGGTCCGTGTTGTGCCTAAAGAAGTTGCCGTCTGCATCAAAATCGAAGATATTTAGTTAAAGATTTACCTCTGAGTAATAGAGAAGTAATTTTATCGATAAATCGGCGACGATTTAATCGTGAAAATTGTGGCAAATCTTTTAGTGAAGATTAAGAAAAAACTAAATTATTCGATGGATTAAAAGGAACTAAATATATATTATTAAAAGCTGCAACTCAGTTATCCAGAGAGCAAAAGCAAAAATTAGAACAGGTTAAAGGAGCTTCACATAAGGCAGGAATTATACATTCTTTGAAAGAAGAGTTTCACCATTTATTTGAGCGTTGTCAGAATGTAGGTTCAGGAACTTTAGAAATCATTGATTGGTTAAAGAAAGCAGAATCATACTACTCAAAAAGTGTCCGCACAATTAAGCGATAGTTAGCTGAGGTAGTCGGTGAGTTTGAACAAAGAACAACCAATGGCATAGTTGAAGGAATTAATAATAAGTTAAAATTGCTGAAGTGTTGCGGATTTGGATTTAGAAATTTTCCGGATTTTCGAACTAGAACTTTACTTTTTTGGCATTATCCTAATACTAAAATCTAAATTTTAATAACAAACTTTAGGAAAATCAAGTGGTAGATATAGCTGAAAAACCGGACACGGACAAAAAATTTGAGATTATTTGTGTAGGTATGGGTTGGTTTCCTCATGAGCCAGGTGGGCTTAATCGATATGTTTATGAACTAACTCATGCTCTAGCAGCTAGTCAGGATCGAGTTGAACTGTGTGGATTAGGCATTCCAGAGGGTTTAGAAAATTATCCGCTTAAACTGACTAATTTGGCTGAGGCTGATAGCCCGATCTGGCAAAGGCTCTGGTTTATTCTTCAAAACTTTTTAAAACGGAAATCTACTCAACCAAATGCCATTAACCTCCATTTTGCTTTGTACAGTTTCCCCGTGTTACAGGTGTTGCCTAAACACGTTCCTATAACTTTTACATTTCATGGGCCTTGGGCGCTTGAAAGTCAACTAGAGGGAACGAATCAACTCGGCGCTAGGGTGAAACATTGGCTGGAAAAAATAGTTTATCACCGCTGCGATCGCTTCATCGTACTCAGCAAAGCCTTCGGCACTATTTTGCATCAAGAATATCAAGTTCCTTGGAGTAAAATTCACATTATTCCCGGCGGCGTGGATTTATCCCGGTTTCAACCCAACTTATCCCGTCAAGAAGCTCGGACACAGCTTAACTGGCCGCAAGATCGCCCTATTTTATTCACTCCTCGTCGCTTAGTACATCGAGTTGGACTCGATAAATTGTTGACGGCGATAGCAACAATTAAACCCCAACTTCCTGATGTCTGGTTAGCGATCGCTGGAAAAGGGCCACTACAAGCGGTACTTGAGCAGCAGGCAACAGATTTGGGACTCAACGACAATGTTAAATTTCTCGGCTTCTTACCAGATGAACAGTTGCCTATAGCTTACCAAGCAGCTGACTTGACCGTTATGCCCAGCCAGTCTTTAGAAGGATTTGGATTAGTCGTCCTAGAATCCTTAGCCTGCGGAACCCCTACTTTATGTACTCCTGTTGGTGGTATGCCGGAAATATTAGAGCCGTTCTCACCCAATTTGATTACTTATTCTACAGAGGCAACTGCTATTGCCGAGCGATTAGAAGAACTGCTAATTAGAAGAATACCTATGCCTTCTAGAGAAGCTTGTCGCGAGTATGCTGCCACCAACTTTGACTGGCAGAAAATCGCGCAGCAGGTTAGACAAGTTTTGTTAAGCTGAGGCAAAATAGTATATTTATATTTTTAAAATGATTTCGTTGGTTTGCCTGTAAATTAGATCTAGAATGTGGCTTAATTACTATCTACTTCAAAAACATTTGTTTAGCCCAAAAACAATCGGATGAAAATCCTATTCCTAGATCAGAGTGGAGAACCAGGTGGTGCGGAGCTTTGCCTAATCGATATTGCCAAACCTTATCGACACACCTGTTTAGTGGGCTTATTTGCAGACGGTCCTTTTAAACATTTACTAGAGGAACACGAAATTCCAGTTCAGGTTTTAGCTACTAAGTCAATACAAGTTCGTAAAGAAAGTAGCTTGGTGCAAAGTTTAGGCAGCGTGAGTTCACTGCTGCCTGTGATTGCTAGGGTTGTTCAAAAAGCTCGTGAATACGATTTGATCTATGCCAACACGCAAAAAGCTCTAGTAGTTGGGGCATTAGCTAGTTTGTTAAGCCGTCGCCCTCTGATTTATCATTTGCATGACATTTTATCCGCAGACCACTTCAGCCGAACCAACCTCACTGTAGCCGTCACTTTGGCTAATCGCTTTGCCTCATTAGTCATTGCTAATTCCAAAGCAAGTCAGGCAGCCTTCCTAGAAGCAGGAGGACGATCAGACATAATCGATGTCGTATACAATGGCTTTGAACCCGAGCTTTATCGGAGAAATCGCTCCGATATAAGTCAACTCAAAAAACAACTAGAACTTGATGGACGATTTATAGTAGGTCACTTCAGTCGATTGTCGCCCTGGAAAGGTCAACATATTTTGCTCGAAGCACTGGCTCATTGCCCAGAAGACGTGACAGCTATTTTGGTTGGTGATGCCTTGTTTGGTGAGCAAGATTATGTCAAGCATTTACACAAACGAGTAGCAGAACTAGGATTAGAACAACGAGTTCAGTTTTTAGGATTTCGTTCTGATATTCCCCAGTTAATGGCAGTTTGTGATTTAGTAGCTCATACATCAACAGCACCCGAACCCTTTGGAAGAGTTATTGTAGAAGCCATGCTATCTGGCACACCTGTTGTGGTAACTAGCTCTGGAGGTGCGCTCGAATTAGTAGAACACGGAATCACTGGTTTTCTGGTTCCGCCCGGAGAACCACAGCAATTAGCAGAAGTCATTATTACCTGCCGTAACAAGTCTGACTATACAGCAGCGATCGCCCAAGGTGCATGCGATACAGCCAGTCAGCGTTTTCAACAGACAAACATTAATCAGCGTATTGCTCAGTTGCTGTACCGGGTTTTAACCTGACTTCGTGCAAGTTGCTCAGAAATTATCTCTGTTTTGTGTTTTGTAGCTTTGGGAACAATAAAATTGCATTAATTAATGGTAGAAAATAAATTTATCTTTAGTACTATGAGGATTGCACTCGTCCATGATTATTTAACACAGCAGGGTGGGGCAGAGCGTGTTTTTGAATTGCTGTGTAAACACTATCCAAAAGCTGATATATTTACGTCTTTATACGCTCCTGAAAAAACTATTGATCTGAAAGATCGCCAAGTTCATACAACTGCACTTCAGAAAATTCCAGGGGCTACTAAGTATTTTCGGATAATGGCTCCCTTTTATTTTTCTGCCTTTCGAGCTTTAGATCTGCAAGACTACGATCTGATTATCAGCAGTACCACGAGCTTTGCTAAAGCCGTGCGAAAAAAACCAGGAGCAATACACATTTGTTTCTGCCACAATGTCACTCGTTTTTTGTGGGATACCACAACCTATCTTCGAGAGTATGCTGCCTATCGAAATCTTTCTGCTGTTCTAGAGCCAATTTTTCAGCTTATGAGAAAAGCAGACTTAGCTTCGGCTCAGGAACCTGACTTTTATATTGCTAATTCCAGCACTGTTGCTCGTCGTATCCAACAATTTTACGGAAAGCCATCCGTTGTTATTAACTATCCAATTGATACTAATAAATTTATTTTTTCAGATAATAAGGATGACTTCTATTTTGCCTCAGCTCGTCTGATTAGCTATAAACGTATTGATGTGGTTGTTGAAGCTTTTAATTGGCTGGGATGGCCATTATTGATATCCGGTGATGGACCAGAGCGAAAGCGTCTTGAGTCTAGAGCTTTGAAAAATATTAAGTTTTTAGGTCATGTAAGTGATACAGAACGTAGTCAGTTGCTATCTAAAGCTCGCGCTGTTATTGTTGCCGCGTTGGAAGATTATGGCTTAGTTCCGGTAGAAGCTAATGCTAGTGGAACGCCTGTAATTGCCTACGGTCAAGGTGGTGTATTAGATACTCAGATACCAGGTAAGACTGGAGTCTTTTTCAAGCGGCAGACACCTGAAGCGATTCATACAGCATTAGTTGAGTCTAGTAAGATTGCTTGGGACTACGAGCAAATCAGAGAACATGCGATCGCTAATTTTTCCGAAAAAGTTTTTTTTGAAAGAGTGGAGCGGGCGATTGAAGAAGTTTGTCGTTCGCATCAGCCCTAAGTATGATTAGTGTAAGACATTGCTGGCTGAGGTATGGTATAAGTGACTCAAATTAATCTCAATCCAGTTGCTGAAACAGAGGTAGGTTACGGACAACTGTTTGCCGTTTTAATCCGTCGGCGCTTTTGGATACTAGGTATTTTTTGCATTGTCTTGAGCTTTGCTACGGTTAAAGCTTTGAAAGAAAAGCCTAGCTATGTAAGCTCAATGCAATTGTTAGTAGAACCTAACTATCAAGGCACAGGTGGAGCAAACCAACAATATACTGATTCTAATATTCAGGTAGACGGTACTACTCAGCTGACCTTAATGCGAAGTTCTCAGCTTATCCGAAAAGCGGTGGAGTTGCTTCGTTCTGAATACCCAGATATAAGTGTAAATAAGATTAAAAACTCCTTAGCCGTGACTGCTCTGAAGGATGAGAGTCAAGGCGCTAACAGTAATCCTAAGATTTTTGTAGCAACCTATACAGATAATAATCCGATTAAAACCCAAAAAGTACTCCAGGCAATGCAGCAGGTTTATCTGGATTACAACCGAGAACAGCAGAAACTTCGTTTAACTAAAGGACTGGCTTTCATTAATGAACAGTTACCAAAGGTTCGTGAGAGTGTTACTAAGGCTGAGGTAGCCTTAGAACAATTTCGCACCAGTCAGAACATGATTGAGCCGTCTGCACAAGCAGGAGCCCTGACTAATGCGATTAACAGTATTGAGCAGGATCGAAGGGCAAACCAGGCTCAAATAACAGAGCTTCAGGCTCAATACAGCTCTTTACAGCAGCAACTTGCTGGTTCTCCGCAGGAAGCTCCCATCACTGCACGTCTAAGTCAGTCCTCTCGCTACCAAGTTCTGCTCAATGAAATCCAAAAAACAGACCTTGCCATTGCCCAGCAGCGCGTGCGCTTTACTGAGGAAAACCCAGTTCTTCAAGAGTTACTCTTGCAGCGCAATCAGCAACTAAGTCTGTTACAAGCAGAGGCACAACGTGCTGCGGGCAATAATTCTTATCAACTCAATGGTACGGGAGAAAGCCTTTTGAACAAAGGGCAATTCGGACCCACTGACATAAACATTACTGGTAAGCTTGCCGAGATCCAGGCAAACCTACAAGGTCTGGCAGGGCGTGAACAAGTACTTGCAAACAAAGAGCAGCAGCTCCGTGCAGAACTTAATCGGTTTCCTAATCTGCTGGCTAAGTACAGCCGTCTACAACCCGAACTACAACTCAGGCTTGAAACGCTTCAACAGCTAGAGAAGGCCAAACAGGCACTAAGCTTAGAAATTGCCCGAGGCGGATTTGATTGGCAAGTTGTGGAGGCACCGCAACCTGGTTTTGAAAGTGAGTCCAAAATACGGCAAAACATTTTGCTGGGTGTCGTAGTTGGATTGTTCTTGGGTGCTGCAGCAGCTTTTATTCGCGAAATACTGGACGATTCTATTCATAGCTCTGATGATTTGCAGAAGCAGATTTCCCTACCAATACTAGGAAGGGCTCCACAGCTACCGCAGGTTGACAAGAACAAACCAATCATTAAGCTACCGTTTGGTAAGCAGCAAGATTCTACAGCTTGGATAAGCGAACTACTCATCAAGCTACCGTTCGGTGAACCCGAAGGTATAACACCTTGGACAGTTGAAGTAGTCCATACTCCGCCAGCTTGGGAAGCGCTGGACTTGATTTATAAAAATATTCAACTTCAAAAGTCTGCTTCGACTTTAAAAGATGGGGAAGCGCTGGACTTGATTTATAAAAATGTTCAACTTCAAAAGTCTACTTCGGTCTTCAGCTCTCTAATGATTACCTCTGCACTAGATGGGGAAGGAACATCAACGATAGCATTAGGTTTAGCAATTAGTGCTGCCCGCCTACATCAACGAGTGCTGCTGATTGATACTGATTTCCGTCAGCCGATGCTGCACCAACTGCTCTATCTTTCTAATGAGTATGGGCTTTCAAGTCTGCTGGAAAGTAACGCTACAGTGCCAATACATAGTCATATTCCAGTGTTAGACATACATATTGATATTTTGACTTCTGGGCCAATACCCACAGATCCTGTTAATTTGTTGAGTTCTCCTCAGATGAAGAAATTAATCACAGCATTTGAGCAAAGTTATGATTTAGTTTTGCTAGTTGCTCCTCCGGTTTTAGGGATGGTGGATGCTCTGTTGATTGGATCTTGTTGCCAGGGAGTAGTTTTGGTGACACGCCTTGACAGGGTGACAAAAACGGCACTTGCCGAAGCTACGGCTATGCTCAATAAGTTCAATACGATCGGAGTTATTACAACTTGGACACCTACCCAGTGACTTAATTGCCAGCCTTTGCGACAAGCTCAAATGTAGAGCGTCAAATATATTTGTCAAAGCTCTTCACTGTTAACCAAGTAATATTTTCCAGCTTTCCAGCCATTTTAATAGTAAAAGCTTCAGTGGGCGACCAAGCCGCTAAAGCTGCTGGTGTATAAGGTTTATGGCTCTCAAGCCTCGTTGATAAAATGACTTTTTATTCGCAATAAGGTTGAGTATTTCCTCTACCCATAACTGGCAGTACTCAAAAGCAGTTAGCTAACTTTCTCCATATAAACCGAGCCAAAAATTACTATGTCTTTTTCTTGTTCGACCTTTTTCTTGCAGACGGCAAATATATTTTTCTTGTCTTAAAGCTTTTGTCCTTTGCCCATGCAACCAGGCTGAAGTCATTGCCAAAGCAATTAAAAGAATTAATCTACACTAATTTGTTAAGGGTTCTCAAAACCAACTCAACGACATTAATTTGTTAACAGCTACATTAATGAGTGATTAACTACATCAATCTGTTAACGAAAACATATAATAATGTACAAGGGTCATTTAATTTGACGCTTTACAAAAAGCGACACTAATTTGCGAATCTACAACTACAAAATCGGGATGACAGGATTTGAACCTGCGACTCCCTCGTCCCGAACGAGGTGCGCTACCAAGCTGCGCTACATCCCGATGCTGATAACAGCATTAGCTTTTACTATGCTTACTAAAACAAGGCAACATAGGCTTATGTAACCTTATGCTAGTTTACCACAGCTAATCTTTGTTAACCATTGTAGCCCTAACGAGTTCTCGTTAAATTACTAAGGCTAACTAACGATATTTCGTTAAAAGTCAAGGCTTATTTGATCCAGGCATCTAGTACTCAATAATGGCTGCTACAGCATCAGAATTGACTACTTTAGCCCCATTTTTCTGCTTCAAATTCGCAGCATAGTTCCTTGCCGTGTAAGCTTTCTAGCGATTTTATGTAGCATTTGGTTCGCAGGGCTGTAAGTAGTTTTCTAACTGACATCTCACTAACACCACACAGCCTAGATAGACCACGTTGGCTAATGCCTGCCTCTTTACCGTCTGGGCTAACGTAAAATTCTATTTCGTCTTGAAGCTTCGGGCTGACTGAGAAAGGCGATCGCTGAGGCTGCCATCAAAGAAGGCTTTAAACCTAGCCAAGACTAAGCTTTCAAAATGACACACCCCCCTCCCCCATGCTCACAGAATAAAAGTTTGTCAGGTGTGACCATCAGCTAGCAGAAAAGTTTAAGCCATCTCGTTAATTTCTGAAATCTCCACAGGTTACCAGGGGGGGGAGGGGTGAGACAGATTTAGCAGCCAACAAAAAAGCCCCTGGTTAGGGCTAACATTTAGCTGGTCTTGGTTGACTTATCTCTACTCCACCGGATAAAAAAGCTTGTCCTCATCGTTGAAGATCCAGCCCATCCCTTCAGGATCACGCGCTCGACTCCAATCATGGAATATAGGCTTGGCGCGCTTACGGTTAACACTGCTTGGATTGCAGCTTAGTCTTTTAGCTAGTTGCTCTTGGTTTAACGGCTCAGTTTGTCCTGTGGTCGTGACTGATGCGATCGCATTGTCTGTTTGCCTAGAAGTCACCACATCTAGGCTGCTGGCTTTACCAGTTCTAAGCCCTCCTCAAGCTTTTTAACTTGCTTTTTAACAGCGTTTACAGTGTCGTTCACACTGTTTACCTGCTGATCAATCATGCTCTGAATCAGTTCTCTCCAAGTCTCAGGCATCTCATCTAGCAGTAATGCTGACACTGTATTGCTACTGTTTACAGCCTCGCTGATGGGGTTGTTTACAGTGTCATTAGCTGTAGCTATGTATGCTGAGAGGGCATCTAAGATGATCTGAGAACGGTTAGGCTTGTCGCCTGCTTTGCGCGATGGGTACTTGATGCCAGCGAGTTGATCTACCGCTTCTAGTAGCTCGTCTGGTACACGAATAGAAACTACTTTAGAGTCTGCCATATCAATTTGTTTACCCTATCGTACACTGTAGTGTTTACAGTCTAGCTATTGCTATGCCTTAATGTCAACATTGTATTACAGCGTATAAACAATTGATGTTTACATCGTATTACACCATAAGAAAGTCTAATTATTTACAGTGCAATACACTGGTTACATTTTGTACACATCGTCATACTATGTATACATAGACAAAAACGAGACACCGCTACACAGTCTCGACTAGAGAGAGAGCCAAAACGATGCAAGCACTAATGATTCAAACCTTCTGCCTAGCTCAACAAAACGCAGGAGAATGGGAATGGATTCCAGACTATGCAGGCTGGTCGGTTGATTTCGACACTATGGTACAGATGAGTGATGACGGCTTTGAGGTTGAGATCGACGGTGTTGTAACACCTGTGCAAACACTAAAGCAACTGAAAGAGCTAACAGGACACTAGATACACACAAGCCCCCTAAGCTGGGGGCTACCAATACTAGCCCACCCCTTCAACCATTTGGGCTAGCAAAGTTTACATAAAGGAACCGTTCTGTACAAAAGGCAAGCAAATGGCTAAAGGTTTTAGTAACAAAGCAGCAATATACATCCGAGTAAGTACCAGTGAGCAAGTAACCGAAGGTGTCTCGCTAGATGCCCAGTTAGCCAAACTGACAACATACTGTCAGCAAGCAGGCTTAGAGGTGGTAGCAGTGATCCGAGATGAAGGCGTGAGTGCTGGAAAGCTGCTGATTCAGAGGGAAGGTGGAGCCAAGTTGCTAGAGATGATCCACAGAAAAGAAGTTACCCACGTTGTAGCCCTCAAGCTTGATCGCCTATTCCGTAATGCTGGTGATGCTCTCAGCACCATTGATCGCTGGGATGGTGGAGGCGTGACAACTCACCTAATAGATTTTATGGGAGGTCAGACGCTAGACACGCGATCGCCTATGGGTAGGATGATGCTAGGCATAGCTGCTACATTTGCCCAGTTTGAGCGTGACCTTTGTGGACAGCGTACAAAAGACGCTCTCAGGCATAAAAAACAAAACCGCCAAGCATACAGCCCTACACCACTGGGCTATGTACGTGACGGTTCAAACCTGGTAGCTAATGCTACTGAACAAGCCATTATTACTGTAATCAAGTCTCTGAGGTTAGCAGGTAAGTCATTAAGAGCGATCGCTACTGAGTTAACACAGCGAGGGCTGAAAACTAAGAGAGGTGGTAGCTGGTACGCTTCCACAATCAAAGCCATTCTGAGTAATGACTTGCACTATTCCCCTGGTTAGGTGTTAGCTTGGTAGTAGTTAATCATTGGGCTTGCTAGAAAGTTACAGAGAAGCGACGGCTTCACTCTGTAGGACTTTGTGTAAACCATTGGCTAATCTGTGTTTTAGGTGTCTCACCCTGAGAGAGTAATTAACTGTCAGGGTGTTTTGCTGTTTATTGATGGTTGGCTCTTGGTAGTTCTATCGCACCCCCCACCTACCCTTTTATTAGGCTTAGAGAAATAACTAATTAGTAAACCGATGGGTTAGATCTGAGTTAGCCCACTTTACTCTTAGATCTTTATTATTTAACTGGTAAGTAAGGGGGAGGAGGGGGGGGTGTCATTTCTGTAAACCACTGATCCACCTACTGAGACTCATATTAGACAGTTAACTAGGGTGGTGGATCAAAGCCCCCCTAGTTAGCCTAGCTAGGCTAACTGATGGCTGCTTGTTTATAGTGCAACTGTAGTAAGTCTTATCTAGGGCGTAAGGTCTTATCCTGTGGTAGTTCTAACTGTTTACCTTCAATCTCACCATAAGTTGAACCTTTTAGCTCTGGGGCAATCCTAATTTGCTTTGTAGCTGGGTCAACTGTGATCAGATAAAGGTCAAACAGTGTATGTATATCAGCCCTAAGTAACAGTCCGTTACCTACCTGGTCAGTTTCAGCCCCTTTGTAGGGGATTATGTGGGCTGCTTCCAACGCTGCCTCTACATCACAGCCAGTTACAGCACATTTACCCTGGTAGGCTTCTAGTAACTGTTTACGGAATCTGGGCTGACCACGCCTTTGAACAATAGCCCTTTCAACCTTCTCTCTAGCATCCTCTAGACTAGCTGGGTTGAAGTAGCCTTCAGATTCAATAACCTTTTCTGTTCCATCTAGATCAATCTCAGGGCTAGAGGATGGGTGCTTGCTTTGGATCTCTACCATGTGCATCTCAAAATCGTACTCTAGTCTTGATTCTGCAAGTTCTCTAGCCCTACCTTCAAGCTTTTTATAGACCACTTCATCATTAGTCGCTAGATCTAACAGTATCCGTAAAACGTCTGAAAGCGTTACCCTTAAACTGTTAGCAAATTCCTCATATCTAACAGCGTCGTCAGGAGTAAGCCTTACCGCTTTTGTTGCGCCCTTTTTAGGTGTCACCATAACTTGAAAGCTTAAGCAGGTTAACTATTGATAGTGATTTTAGTTGTACTGCCTTACAAGGTATCTATAAGCTACTAAAAAACCCACCTAGCTAGGGCGGGCTGATTGGTTATTCATAAGTAAACTTGGCTAATCTGTGTTTGTTTAGAGTTTAGAGGCTAGCAATTCGGAAGCAGCTATTAAGCTAGCTCTGTAAGCTAACTCACTGTCTGCAATCTTCTGCTGGCTAGCCTGTTCTATGTGGTTTTTCAGTGTGCATAGATCGGCGTAATCTAGTTTAACTAGACAATCTTCTACAACTGTGTGGAAAAATTCTTGTGCAAAGTCTGGTGAACTCATTTAAGATAGTCCTGTGTATGTTTTTTGTTTGCAGGGTATTGGCGTACCCTGTTACTAATATTAATCTCTGTGTATATCGCAGTCAACCCCATTTTACAAAAGTTAACTTTCAGGTTAGCCATATTGCCTAAATGTAGTGGGTTTTATGAGAATGCCGATCTATGGCTAAACAGCTTAAAAATGCCTCTGGTAAATTCGTCACTAAGTCTGATCAACCAAGAAAGCTTAGAGGTTTAAGGCTTACTGATCGAGTTTGGGAAGCTTTAAGAAATCGTGCTGATGAATTAGATATGAGTCCAGCCGATCTAATAGAACATTTGGGTGAGCTTGGGTATTTCTCTAAAGGCTCACTATTAATCCCACAAGATGAGATTCAAGACTTCTTTGGTTAATCTATCTCATGCCCCTCACTGAGCCACTTTAGCTTGCTGTGGGTAGATGCTATTTAGCAGTTTCTAACCAAGCTCACGGGCAGTTTAGCCCGTCCACAGGTTAGCTCAGGGTAGGCAATAGTAGCCCCACAGATCAGCAGGTCATACAAGCCAGCTATATCCTCAGCCAGTGCTAACTGCTGCATAAGGTTTACAGCCTCGTCTGCTGTGTAGTCTGGCAGGGCTAACAGTACAAACTTAGCAGCCCCTCTGAGGTCTTGAGGGTTAGCGTCTTGGTAAACCTCTAAAACGTAGTCGGATACGGTATCGGATAGGGCAAACCGAGGGTCACGGGCTGTCAGGTTGATTAGGATATCTAGAGTTAACATAGGGCTTTCTTTAGGGCTTTTATCGCTGAAAAAGCTTATACTGTAACGATCTAGCGTGTAGCCACAGCTAAACACATAGCTCTGAAACCCATTTAAACCTATTGTTTGTGTGATCCACCCCCCCCAGTTAACTGTCTAATATATAAAGCTCAGGGGGTGGATCGGGGCTAGCATTAAGCTACGTTGCAGTCAGGCGTGTGGTTTAAGATTTGGTGGTAACGGTCTAAGGCTAAACTGAACCGATAATCAGCATCCTCTATTATCCTGTCAGCCTCCAACTCGAAGCGATCGCCCACCCAAGCTAACCAAGGCTCTCTCATAGCTTGTGCTTCTAGTTGTTCTTTCAGGCTCAGGAGGTTTTCAAATCTTAATAACTGCTCACTGCTGGGTTTATCAGAGTTAGTTTCTTGGTCAAGCATGATTGCAGACAATCGGTGCAGGGTACTCCCGTATTGGCTTACCTGGTCTTTCTGATCTTGGTAGCTAGCCCACTGGTCAATCTGAAGTTTCCTGTCTAAGTCTAGAGTGTAAACCCTGATTGGTTTACCATTCAACCGTTCCCTTCTAGCTTCAGCCTTTAGCCCGAACTGACTCAATATTTTATTAAGTGTGGATACTGGGTCACTAGGGTTAGGGTGAAAACCTAGCAGTCTCTTGATGTCTGGGCTGTGTTTTTTTAGCTGCTCACAAAAGTCTGTGCTAATTAGGTCTTCCTTGGTGTAGCTGCCCCCATCTAAAACCAGGGGAGGTATTAAAACCTTGATTAACTCTGCCTTAGCTGTATGGAAGCTCCGATCAGTCTTGTAACGGCTGCTATCCAAAACCTCCCTTCTGTCCAATTCAGCCAACCACTCAGGGGAAGCCTTAAACACCATCCTGTAAGCCCTAATCTTACCTAGCAAGTTGCTCTTTACTACCTCGCTGACTAGATCAACGCTGGGATCTGTGACACCTAGTTGAGTTTTAATCCTGTGCTTCCCTAGCTTGTACTGGTCTAACTTGCTTATCCCATCTTGTTTAGAAGCCTCTACCAGAGTTTCATATTCTGCATCGTTTATCTCAGGTGCTTCAAGAATGCCATTAATACGGTCTTGGGTTAACTGTTCACTTGATCCTTTTAGCTCCTGCTTTAGCTGATCCGCCTCACCCTTTAAATCAATAACAGCATTTACCAGGCTATGACCACGATCTAAGACCAAGTTAGCAAAGTTACCTGATAAGTCAGCACCGGAGTACTGTCTTAGCTGTGTCACTTTTGCTAAAAGATCGTTATAATGCCCGATCACACCTTCGTTGACCAGTTCCCTAGTTCCATCTGCCTTTAGATCGTAGCAGCCATCAGGTAGGGACTCACCAAAAGCAGGCTTATGTAGCATTTCACGCTGGATCGTGGTTAAGCTTTGACACTGCCACAGTTTACGACCTTGAGGCATTGAGTAGTTATAGTTACCATCTATGGGCATTCTCACACGGCTGATATGCTGCATAAAATCAAAATGCGTCATCCCTGGTACAGGGGCAAACACAGCATATACACCATGAAACCATGAACGGTTTATATCTACTCCTGTGCCTACAGATGGAGACATTGCTAAAACCTGGATCTATTCAGCCTCTAAAAACTTGTTTATGTCTGTCTTAAGGGCTTCCTTGCCTTCATCTGATGTGATTAAGTGGCACTTGACCCTAGGGCAACGTTTGGAGATCAAGTCAGCGATCACATTAGCAGCCTCCCCTTTTTTAGAGTTTTTGAGGGAGCAAGCTATGGCTATATTTTCCCCCTGGTTAATCCTGTTAATAGCCTCGTCTAGCATCTCAGCCGTGTTTTCTCCCCAGTTCACAAAGGTTTTAGGTTTAGGCTGTCCACTGTAGCGAGTCAGGTGTATGTCTTCTATGTTAACCAGCTTTGCTATGTAATCCACCACAAACACAGGCATATCAGCCGATAAGCCGATCACCTTTTTGGCGTGAAGGATCAGCCAGTTTAGGGCTTTCTGTGTCTCACAACGATGTCTTCTCAGATCGGTTTTACCTGTGAGGTGGATCAGTAGTTGGTCAATCTCATCCAGTACCAAGGTGTAAGGGTTTGCAGCCAAGTAAACAAAGTCAAGCTTGTGGATTGAGTCTAAGCACAAAGTTAACCTGTGAGAGGTTGCCCACTCCCTAGCATTCTTTTGGTCATACATGGTTAAACCTAGCCTTTGAGACTGGTCTAAGGACAAGCTTTGACGCGGGGTTATGAATATGGCTTTGTCACCATTAGCGGAAAAGTACTGAGCCAAGCTCTGAGTTTTGCCTGTGCCTTGATTGGCTTGTACTAGGTTGATCCGGTTATTGAAACTGGGCTGAATATATTCCCCAGAGGCTAGATCTATAGTGCTATCTGCTGTAGCCTGAAGCTTGGCTAACTGAGGTTTAGGCAGGTTAGCGATCGCACGATTTAGACCACGCCATAAGCCCCTGTTAATCCTGCCACTTGGATCGCCTGATAATGCTCCACATTTAGCCTCATATTCAGCAGAAAGGGATGCTGTAACTAGCTTCTGTTGTAGCTCTTTCAGGTCTACCCCTGATAGTAGCCAGTGACCTAGACTAGCAGCTACTTTGGCTTGTGTACTGTGGTAAGAACCAACACGCTGATCACTATATATATCTGTAAGAGCTTTTTCTAGTACCTTCTGGTAACTCTTGGAGCCGTGTTTAGTTAATGGCTTTATTTCGTGCTTAAACTCTAGGAGCCTATGTTTTATATCGGCTAGGCTGACATCTTCCCCTGGCTCAGAGCCTAGATCTTCATAGTCTTCAGAGTCTAAGGTCGGCTCTGGATCTTCAAACTCCTTATCAGGTGCATCTAGGATCTCCTGAATAGCAGATACTAAGTCTAACTCTCCCGACAGAATAGCCTCAAGCTTTTCTGGGGGTAGCTTCTCAATATGATCAAAACGGTCACGAGGGCTAAAGTCTAAGACTTCATCAAACTCTAAAGCAGTCTTTTGTGTTAACATCGGGTATAAGCTTTATATTTCCCCCTGGTTGCTGCTCTATCAACTTCAGCTTCTAGGGGCTTTACATTTGTTGGACTAATTAGCAGCCTGGGTGCTGTTGTCGTATGTATTAGCGTGTAACCTTACTAATGCCATACGGATCAGGCTTGAGTAATCTAAGCCAAGCTTCTCAGCTAAATCTTTAGCTTGCTGCAACTCAGACTGGTTTAGCATTGTTCTGAGTTTGTGTGTCCTGCGGGTTTCCGGTTGTTTCCTGTTCAAAGTAGTCTCTACTGGGTAAACATCTGAGGGTCAACTTACCCTCCTAATTGTTAAGCACCGAGTCCGACGCTACCTTGATCGGAGTTAACAACTATTTAGGTGGGTTTCAGGCTCTGTTATAGGTTAAACTTATTAAAGTTTTCTAAAAATCGTAAAAGTCTCATAGTTGTTCAGGGTAGTCACCACCAAATTAGCTTTCAAGCCTTTGTGATCCACCACCTCAGTTAACTGTCTAATATATGAGTCTCTGGTGGTGGATCAGCTAACCCTAAAACAACTCAGGCAAATCAGGCTTATTGATCACCCCTGCATACCTAGTAAAAATCATGCTGGTGTCTGCGTGACCAACTAAATAGGCTACTGTAATAGGCTTGATGCCAGCTTCTAAGCAGTGGCTAATAAATGTATGCCTAGTCTTGTAAGGGTTGCGATACTCTACCCCAGCTAGCTCTAAAGTCTTTCGCCAGCACCTTTGAGAGTACAGATGATCGTCTATATGTTTGCCTGTGGGACTTGTAAACACTAAGTCTTCTGGGTTAGCGTCTTTAGGTTTGCGATCGCTCAACATCTTAGCCAGCCTGCCCCTACACGGTAAAACCCTGGCGTTGTTAGTTTTGGTTGATCTTCTCTCACGGTTGCTAGACGAACCTCTGTGCCTGCCCAGGCTTTCATAGATATCTATCTCACCTCTAACCAGATCAACGTGCTTCCATTGCAAGCCGATAGCCTCAGAGGTTCTAACCCCAGTTGAGAATAAGAAGGCTGTAAAGTCGTGGTAGTGGCTGTAATACTTATTAGCCTTCATAGTTTGCAGGATAGCGTCAACCTCAGCCTTGCTGAACGGCTTAGGCATCGGTTTAGCTGGTATCTTAACCTTAAAGTCTGCAAATGCTGTCTTATCTAGGGCTTTCAGGATCTCCAAGTAACGTTTAACTGTTACTGGGCTTCTACCTTGCTTAAGCCAGTCAACAAACACGCTCACCGATTCAGGGCTAGCTATAGGCTTAGGGGACGTGACTGTTCCTTAAAAATTACTCAAAAACGCTTAAACTTACTCATTTAATATGCTAAAATGGCTATATGAGTAAGTTAACTATATCAGAAGCAGCTAAACTTAAAGGAGTTGCCGTTTCCACGTTAAGGAGGTGGGAAGCGGAGGGCAAGCTAATCCCTGAACGTACAGCCAATGGGCATCGTAGGTACGATCTAGCTCAATTATTGGGGATAACAGCAGATAGTTCAATTACAGTCGGTTATGCCAGAGTATCAAGTCACGAACAAAAACCTGATCTAGAAAGGCAGAAACAAGTATTAGAGTTGTTCTGCGCGACTCATGGTTGGCAGTATCAAATTATTGATGATCTAGGTTCTGGCTTAAATTACAGCAAGCGAGGACTGCAAAGATTAATCAGAATGATTACTGACAATCAGGTTGAGAGATTGGTCTTAACCCATAAAGATAGATTATTGAGATTTGGTTCTGAATTGATTTTTAGTTTGTGTGAGCATTTTGGTACAGAAGTAGTAATTATTAATCGTACAGAAGATGCCAGTTTTGAAGAAGATTTAGCAAAAGATGTATTAGAAATAATTACAGTGTTTTCGGCTCGATTGTATGGAAGTCGTAGTCATAAAAATAAAAAGATTGTTGAGGATTTGAGGGAAGTTGCTGAAAAGCTTTAAGACCAAACTAGACCTTAATAACAAGCAACGCACATTGGCAGCTAAACACGCAGGGGTAAGTCGTCATGCGTGGAATTGGGGTTTAGATATTTGTCTTAAGGCTTTAGACAATCAAGAAAAATTACCGACAGCGATTGATTTACATAAACGGTTAGTAGCCGAGGTCAAATCTGTTCATACTTGGTATTATGAGGTTTCAAAATGTCCACCTCAAGAAGCATTAAGGAACTTATACAAAGCTTTTCAGCACTGGTTTAAAGTCCCTGGACGAGGCAAACCTAAGTTTAAGAAAAAGAATGTTAAAGACAGCTTCTACCTAGAAGGTAGTATAAAAATTAGTGGCAATAGAATTAAATTCCCCATTTTCGGATGGGTAAAATGCTATGAAATATTGCCTACTGTACAACCTAAAAACGTGACTGTGACTAAAAGGGCGGGTGATTGGTATGTTAGTTTTAAATACGAGTTAGAGCAAAAAGTAACACCAAAACGCCGAGATAAGATAGGCGTTGATATTGGGATAAATGCTTTAGCTACTTGTTCTGATGGTTCAGTTTTTCCTAACCTTAAAGCTTACCGCAAAGCTAAAAGGAAACTGGCTCACCTGCAACGCTCAGTTTGTCGTAAAGAAAAAGGCTCTAACAATCGTAACAAGGCTAATTTAAAAGTTGCCAAGCTTCATCGTAGGATTGCCAATATCAGACAAGACGCAATTCATAAACTAACAACATGGTTAGCCAAGAATCACGGCGAGATTAAAATTGAGGATCTGAATGTTTCAGGTATGCTCAAAAACCATAGGTTGGCTAGTGCCATTGCTGATTGCGGATTTTACGAGTTTAGGCGACAACTTGAATATAAGTCGGGGTGGTATGGTTCAACAATTATTAAAGTTGATCGGTTTTACCCTAGTTCTCAAGTGTGTAGTTGTTGCAACAATCGTCAAAAGATGCCACTAAAAACACGAGTTTTTAACTGTGGTAATTGTGGCACGACATTAGATCGTGATTACAATGCCAGTATCAATTTAGAACGCTGGCATGAAAGTATTGATTATCCCAAAACCGTCAGTTCGACGGGGATTGCCTGTGGAGGATCACATCAACTTAATGGCACTGCTGTTAAGGATTCAGTGAAACAGGAACTAGACATCAAATTTATTCCCAAACAGTTATCACTGTTCGATGAGTAGATTTGAGTAGGTTCTAGAGAACGGTAAGACTTAAGGAGCCTCATTAGTGATTCCTCAGCACTGTTGTAGTTACTCTCTAACCTGCTAGCCAACTTGCTAACTAAACTGCTGGTTAAGTTTATCACTCCTCCTACGGGCTGAGGCTGAGGGCTTATCACTCCTCCTAGAGTTGCAGGTGTAAATACTATCTCACCCCCCTGTGGCATTAGGTCAAACTTATATTTAATCAGGGTTGTGTCAAAGTTGCCTGTTATGCAATCGTAGTAAATCTGGCTAGCTAGGATTTTAGCCTTAGCCCTTTCGGTAGGATCTTCAAAGCTGCCCTGAGTCATGCTGTAGTTTTTGCCAGCATAAGAGAACCTGAGCAGACACCTACCATTATTGTTGTTAACGTTAATCTTTCTCATAGGTTAGCAGCTAGGTTAGTTAGCTACATAAGCCCTATGTAAACCTATGCTAGAAACCATCGTTTAAGGAGTCTAAGCATATGATTTAGCAAGTTGTAAGCCTCGGATGACCCATGCTTTGTGGCGAATTCTGGAGTCCCGAACGAGGTGCGCTACCAAGCTGCGCTACATCCCGATGCTGATAACAACATATTTAGTCAATAATATCATGCTCAACTCCAAATTACCAAATATCCTGGGATAGGGAAAACAGCGAAAAGAAAACAGAGGCGATCGCAATCTACGTTAACATAATCACTGTGTCACTTCACAACATAGAGCAAATTGTGGTTGTTAAGCCAGAATGGTTGCGCGTCAAAGCGCCTCAATGGGAACGAGTTGGTAACGTTAAGGAAATTCTGCGAGATTTATCGCTAAATACAGTTTGTGAAGAAGCATCTTGCCCTAATATTGGTGAATGCTTCAATGCTGGAACAGCGACTTTCTTAATTATGGGACCAGCTTGCACACGCGCTTGTCCCTATTGCGATATTGATTTTGAAAAAAAGCCAAAAGCACTAGACCCCACTGAACCAGAACGATTAGCTGAAGCAGTAAGACGCATGAATTTAAATCATGTGGTGATTACTTCTGTTAACCGTGATGATTTACCTGATGGTGGTGCTTCCCAGTTTGCGCGTTGCATTGAAGGTATTCACGCAATTTCACCTCAGACAACAATAGAAGTATTAATTCCAGATTTGTGTGGTAACTGGAATGCACTAGAAATTATTCTGCAAGCTCAACCGGAAGTACTAAACCATAATACTGAAACTGTAGCGCGTTTATATAAGCGAGTACGTCCACAAGGAAATTATCTGCGATCGCTCGAATTATTACAACGCACCCGTGAGTTAGCGCCTTGGGTTTATACCAAATCCGGTGTGATGGTAGGACTAGGAGAAACAGACGAGGAAATTCGTCAAGTCATGCACGATCTCCGCGAAGTTGATTGTGATATCTTGACCATTGGGCAGTACCTCCAACCATCGGCAAAACATTTAAAAATTGATGATTTTATCACCCCAGCACAATTTGATAGTTGGCGGGAATTCGGGGAATCTTTAGGTTTTTTACAAATTGTTTCATCCCCTCTTACTCGTAGTTCTTATCATGCTGAACAAGTAAGAAAATTAATCGAGGATTATCCTCGTTCAAAAACTTAACAAATATCAGTTTAAGGTAGCGGTTCAAGTCTCTGGAACTAATAGCTTAAAAGGTAAAACCGACTAAATTAATGATTCTTCTAGTTTGTTAAAACGGACTTTAGCTATTAGCCTCCGGTTTAAAGCGGAGGCTGACTAGAGGTAAGCGAAAAATGAAAAATGTGGGTAATGAGAAGCCCTGTAGACGGAGAGAGGCTAGGGGTGCGGTTAAACAGGGATCGTACAAGCTTTGACGTTTAATTAAATCTATCTACTTATGAGTGAACAAGTTAACTTTAATTTAGAATTTCCGGCGATCGCACAAATACCAACACTACAAAAAAAACAACTCTCTATAGCAGTCATTGGTGCAGGTGCATGGGGTAGCGCTTTAGCCTTCCTAGCAGCTAAAAATGGGCATAATGTGCGTTTATGGTCACGTAGTTCTCCCGAAAAGCTAGAAGATATAATCGCCAATACCGACTTGCTAATCTCGGCAGTTTCTATGTCGGGCGTGAGGTCAATTGTTACCCAAGCCCAGCAAGCTATTTCTCCAAATACAATTATTGTTACAGCTACCAAAGGTTTAGATAAAGAGACAACTTGCACTCCTTCACAAATTTGGTCAGCAGCTTTTCCTAAAAATCCAATAGTTATACTATCGGGACCAAATCTTTCCGAAGAAATTCAACAAGGATTACCTGCTGCTACTGTAGTAGCAAATAAAGATCATAATGTTGCTAAAACAGTGCAATCAGTGTTTAACTCTCAGCAGTTTCGAGTCTATACCAATCCCGATCCGCTAGGAGTTGAATTAGGTGGGACACTTAAGAATATTATGGCGATCGCAGCCGGAACTTGTGACGGTTTACAATTGGGAACTAACGCCAAAGCTGCTTTACTCACTCGTGGGTTATCAGAAATTATCCGTGTTGGCACAAATTGGGGTGCTAAAACCGAAACCTTTTATGGTTTGTCTGGATTAGGAGATTTACTCGCTACCTGCAACAGTCATCTCAGCCGCAACTATCAAGTTGGCTACAATTTAGCTCAAGGTAAAACCTTATCAGAAATCTTAACTCAGTTAAAGGGAACTGCTGAAGGTATAAATACGACTAAAGTATTGATTCAGCGATCGCATCAACTGCAAATATCTGTGCCAATTTCTTATCAAGTCTATCGCTTACTACAAAGTGAAATAACGCCACAAGAGGCGGTGGAAGCATTAATGCTACGAGATACTGCCCCTGAGTATTAATAAATTACTATTTAAGCATTTTTACCAAATTACCAAATAAGTAGTTCAGCCTAATTAAATATTAGATGTTATTGTTGAACTTTCTCTACTTCCTCGGCTAGCCACCATATTATGTTTTATTAAGTGGATCTACTTGTTTAGGTTTTAGCGACTGGAAACTGGCTCATAATTGAAAAAGCTTTAATTTCTCTATTTATAATTTTAACTTTTGATGGCGTAAGTCCTAAAATTTTGAAAAAGTTTCAGGAATCTGCCCAAGCAGCGATGTAGATTAAATTGAATCCTACCTAACACAGGAAATTAAAACGCAAAAATACATAACAAAAATTAAAGTGGGTAACAAAACAATAAGTAGTGTTTACGTTTACCTCAAAGTTGGGAATTTTAAGAATAAGTCGTAATTAACAAGTATCAATAAATTTCCTGGTCGTCATTGAGAGTTAACTATGCCAGCCACTTCTTTTAACGCCAAAACTGCTGAATCCCATCAACTATCCACCGACACGGACAGTGAAGATCTGATCAGCGACGATTCTGAGCCAACACTTGATGAGCTAGTTGAGATTGAGCTAGGAGGTACAGAGACTGGTAAGCCTATCAATGGCGGTATCAAACATACTACAGATTTAGTACGGTTATACCTCCAAGAAATTGGCAGGGTGCGTTTACTGGGACGAGATGAAGAAGTCTCGGAGGCTCAAAAAGTTCAGCGATATATACGGTTATTAGAGTTGCGGACAACAGCAACTAGCCAAGAAAATCTCGATACATCTCAAGTTGAATGTTTACAGTTATATATCAGGTTGATTGAAGCTCATGATCGTCTCGCTTCTCAGTTAGGGCATCGTCCTTCTTTAGAACGATGGGCAGCAGAAGCTCATATTGCTTTGTCTGAACTTAAGCCGACTTTGGTTGCTGGTAAGCGTAGTTGGGCAGAAGTTGCTGGTTTAACTGTGCCAGACCTTGAGCAGATTCAGAAAGAAGGTCTGCAAGCCAAAGAACATATGATCAAGGCAAATCTGCGCTTAGTCGTGTCGGTAGCCAAGAAGTATCAAAATCGAGGTTTAGAACTACTGGACTTAATCCAGGAAGGCACAATGGGGCTAGAAAGGGCTGTTGAGAAGTTTGATCCTACTAAGGGATACAGATTCAGCACCTATGCTTACTGGTGGATTCGTCAGGGAATAACTAGAGCGATCGCCACTCAAAGTCGCACTATCCGCCTACCTGTTCACATTACTGAAAAACTCAATAAAATTAAAAAAGTTCAACGCCAACTTTCTCAAACTCAAGGACATACTCCCACAATTGAGGAGATAGCTGCTGCGTTAGAAATGACACCGCCACAGGTGAGAGAAGTTTTACTGCGCGTACCTAGATCTGTCTCTTTAGAAATTAAAGTCGGTAAGGAAAAAGACACCGAACTCGGAGACTTACTAGAAGCAGAAGACATTTCTCCCGAAGAACTGTTGATGCGAGAAGCATTACAAATAGAGTTGCTCAAACTGTTAGCCGATCTCACCAGTCGTGAGCGTGATGTCATCAGTATGCGGTTTGGCATGGTAGATGGTAATGTCTACTCGCTATCAGAAATTGGTCGCGCTCTCGACTTGTCGCGCGAACGAGTTCGTCAAATCGAATCCAAAGCTTTGCAAAAGCTACGCCAACCAAAGCGCCGCAATCGCGTGCGGGATTATTTAGAAACTTTAAGCTAATTAATTGCCTGTGTTAGCATTCTAATCTCACTTACCAAAGAGTGAATATCAATCTATTCTCCTCGCGCAAAAATTATTTGGGAGTCTGTAAAACTCAAGTTACTGTTGATATTGACTTTTAACCAGGAATGCTTATTAAGCATTATTGTCAATAAGCACAGTTTCTTGACAATGAAGTGGCTGTTAGCTATTCTTATTAATAAAGCTACTTGATAAAGAGGGCGGGTATGTCTATATACACAACAGGCTCCCTCAAAGCTGAGCTTAACGAGCGCGGATGGCGTTTGACTCCCCAGCGAGAGACAATTCTGCAAATATTTCAAAATCTTGCTAGAGGCAACCACTTAAGTGCTGAAGATTTATACGATCTGCTTCAAAATGAAGGAGAGAAGATCAGTCTTTCAACCATTTACCGCACACTTAAGCTAATGGCTCGAATGGGTATTTTGCGGGAGCTAGAACTGGCGGAAGGACATAAACATTACGAAATCAATCAACCTTATCCCAATCACCACCATCATTTAATTTGTGTGCGGTGTAACAAAACGGTTGAATTTAAAAATGACTCGATTTTAAAAACTGGTACTAAAACAGCTAGAAAAGAAGGATATCACTTGTTAGATTGTCAGTTGACAGTTCATGCTATTTGTCCATCTTGTCAACGCTCTTTAATGCCAATTTAAATTGATAATTAAATCAACCAAATTAAATTTAAAACCTTAACCCCCTATCCGTACAAGGACAGGGGGCATAATTTTGATTAGATATATCGTGATTCGCTAATATAATAAATTGAAAAGTAAGGGCGGGTTTAATTTATATTTTTTTAGGATACCTACGTAAACCCGCCCCTACCGCTAATACTCGCATCTTGCACCTAGATGAAAAAAGCTGACAGAAGGATAGCTGATGGCTGACCGATCTATTAAGTTAAAAACGTTGGTTAATCACGTCATTAGCGCTAAGACCATATGCGTTTTGAGCTTTGCCGATCGCAGCTTGAGTTTGTTGGCTTAAAATTCCATCTATGGGGCCTGTATAAAAGCCATTTTGTTGTAGACGAACTTGTAATGCTTTGATACTCTCTCGACGAGTAAGATTTTCTAATGCTGACAATGTATTAACTCCAGGGATACCGTCAGCAACTAAACCTTGCTTTCGCTGAAAGCGAATTACCGCATCTTTAGTTTCAGCATTAAAAGACCCGTTGATCTGCCCTTTATAGTAGCCTAGTTGCTTTAATCGTTGCTGGAGTGTTTGCACCTGTGCTTTGCTTTGATTTTGTTGCACAGAGGGTCGCTTAGTCACCGACGTTGATGGTTTGCGAGCAGACTGGCGGGTTGCACTCTGTAATAACGAGATTGTCCGAGTCCCAGCAAGACCATCAACGGTTATATTGTTAGCTTGCTGAAAACGCTTAATAGCTGCTTCAGTAGAAGCACTAAAAACTCCGTCAATTGAATCTTTATAGAAACCAGCTTGTTTTAATTGCTGCTGAAGTTTTCTAACTTCTAAACCGCGATCGCCTGGTTGGAGGAAGTCATTGTTAGTGGTAGAAGTAACAGCCTGTCTTGATTGAGTTGTGGTGCGGCTTCTTTGTGCCTGACGTTGGGAATTACTAGCAGCAGTGGTTTTGCGCTCTTGTTTCTTGTATAAAGCTGCCGCAGTTGCGTCGCCAACTACCCCATCTGCGGTTAATCCTTTGGCTTTCTGAAAACGTATGACAGCAGAGCTAGTAGCTGAATTGAAATTTCCATTAACCTGCCCATTGAAGTACCCCAAGCGTTTTAAGCGTTGCTGGAGGGTGGTAACCTCTGATCCGCGATCGCCTGCTTTTAGTTCTGCTAACGCCGCCTCTGCTGTACCCAAAAAGCTGATTCCCATAGCTAGGGATAGAAGATACATTAATGTTTTGCTGAACACTTTCTGGCTATTTCCTGGCTTAAACACATTGCTGTTCTCGACTACATCAACATTACTGGGGTGTACATCGGCATTGTAGGCTTTCATAAAAAAATCTGCTAGAAATTTCATAACTTTTCAGATCCGCTTCTCCTAGTTAAGATAGCCAATATCTGCTGGTAAATACCTATCTTTCATATTCACCATCAGCGATAAATCACTCGTGCATCAAGCCCGCGCGAGCGTAACAGGTAAGAGCGACTTTTAGCGACATCAGGATTAGCAAATTCTCCAGAATTTACATAAGAACCTTCTTTCGACTCAGTTAAATAAGCTTCTTTAACGTACTGGCTAACTTTTATAAGGGTTTCACAACTTCCAGGTACTATCACCACGTAGCGATTCTTCTTTGGTTGTGGACTGGGTGTTGTAGGTGGTGCAGAGTACTGGAATAAAACACGCAGCGTATCTGAGCCAGGAATACCATCTGGAAATATATTCACTTGTGCTTGAAAACGCCTGAGAGCGAAGTCGGTTTCTGTACCAAATATTCCATCAATTTGACCATTATACAAACCTAATTGTCTCAAGCGTTGCTGTATTGCAAAGATGTTGTTACTAGCATTCCCAGGTAAAAAGCTACTTGAATTGCTATTAGGATTACAAATTTGAACGGGATTCCGTGGCAGAATGCTGGTATTAGCATTCAGTCCATAGGATTGTTGGAAGGGTTGAAGAGCCTGTTGTGTTTCTGAGCTAAACACTCCATTAATCGGCCCATTATAAAAACCGCTGTTTCTCAAGCGTTCTTGTAGCAACACAATGTACGAGTTGCGATTAGCTGGCGGGGGAGGCAGTACATTTCCATTACTAGGCAGACCTCGATTTATGGGCTGCACCTGCAATACTATCTGGAATAATGCCGATTGAGTTCTAGAGCCAACTATACCATCAGCCTTAAGTCTTTGAGAGCGTTGGAATTGGCTGACAGCCGATGCAGTCTGTTGGTCATAATAGCCAGTGGCAGAAACATTGTTGTAACCCAATAGCTGCAAACTTTTTTGGATAGCTGTCACCTGTGGGCCACGAGAACCTACCTTTAGGGCTGCCATTGCCTCTTTTGCCATGCCTAAAATGCAGAAGGCAACAACTAGAGATAGAAAATTGATGCAAGCCTTGCGATACTTACTTGGAGCTACTTGATTAATCTTGACGGTTGTAGGTAGCTCGTATGAAGCTGCCAGATATAGGTAGGCTAGAGTCTCCATAAATAGATGTAGATGTTTTGAAAATCTTTTCCCCGTCAGTCTACCTTATACATTTAAGGATTGACAATTCTACAGCACAAAAGGCTGGCGGTAAATCTGTCAGCAGTAAATATTACATAAAGATCAAATTTACTGTGGTGTATCGGCTTGCTCCAAATTACCTGCCTTTACCCAACCTTCTTCATTAGTCTCTACCACTCGCACCTTCTGCCATTGTTTATCGTCGCTATCTTGAAGAACCACTACCTCCTGGTTATAAGCAACGCCACCAACTTTGCTGGACTCAAAATTAGCCTCTGATCGCATACTCAAACCTGATTCCCATTTAACGCGAGCTTTGTATGCTCCAGGTTCTAACTGCGTTTCTTGAGATGGAGATGGGCTAACTTGGGTTGATGAAACTAACTTTGAGTTAGTTGCAGCGACAGTAGAGGTTTTAGTATTAATATTGGTTACTTTTTTCTGCTGTTTCTCTTCAGGAAAAACTGGTCTTGGAGGAGTTGCTGATAGGGTACTAAATAAGAACAAACCAGCCGCCGCACTACCTAATAAAAGTAGGACAATGCCTGCCAAAAAACCTACTACAAACTTTGCCAAACCTGACAAACTCATTTTATGATTCCGGATGTTGAAGTTGATGTTGAATGCGACTATTTAAACCGCTATTTCTAGATGCCATACGAGCTTTACCTGCTGCTGCCCAGTCTTGTAAAAACTGAATTTGCGCTTGTGCTGTCCGCGCTAATGGGACAAGCTGACTGGCGGCTTCCAAGATGTCGTCTGTGATGAAGTCTCTGTTTTGGCTAAAGCCAATGTGCATTGCTTCAATTAGGGTTTGCTCAATTTCTGCACCAGAAAAATCTGGTGTTTCATAAGCTAGTCGATCTAAATCATAACTTTTTAAATTATGAGGTCTTAGTCTGGATAAGTGTACCGCAAAAATGGCGCGACGTTCCTCTTGGGAGGGTAAACCTACGAAGAAAATTTCATCAAATCTACCTTTGCGGAGCATTTCTGGGGGTAAAGCCTGGATATTATTAGCGGTAGCGACAACAAAAACTGGGGATGTTTTTTCAGCTAACCAGGTGATAAATGTGCCAAAAACACGGCTGCTAGTGCCTGCGTCTGCTTTGCCGTCAATTCCACCAAAAGCTTTATCAATTTCATCAATCCACAGCACACAAGGCGCTAAGGCTTCTGCCAGTTGAATCATTTGCCTGGTGCGAGATTCAGATTCTCCTACTAATCCCCCAAACAAACGTCCTACGTCTAGACGTAATAAAGGTAAGTGCCAGTGGTGAGCGATCGCTTTTGCTGTTAAAGATTTACCAGTGCCTTGAATCCCAACTAGCAGTAAACCTCTGGGATATGGTAGCCCATATTGTCGCGCCCGTTCTGAAAAAGATCCTCCCCTTCGTAGCAGCCACTCTTTGAGGTTATCTAAACCCCCAATATCAGAAATTTTTTCGGTTGCTGGATAAAAATCTAGTATTTGTGTTTGGCGAATAGTTTGGCGTTTTTCTTCTAGTACCAGTTCGATATTTTCTGGCTGGATTTCTCCATCAGTAGCGATCGCCCGTGCTAACACCCGTCGAATTCTCTCTAAAGATAGCCCCTGGCACGATCGCACTAATTCATCTATAAATTTACTATTGAGCGATTGACCATTAGCAGCCAATAAACGCTCAATTTCTAATTTTATTTCTCCCACTGCTGGCAGAGGAAACTCCAAAATAGTTAAAACTTCACTTAAATCAGAAGGAATTGCTATTTGTGGAGAAATAATAACAATATTTTTCGGTTGAGATTTGAGGCGACGGGATAAATTTCTCAGTTTGCGGGAAATTGAGATATCTTCTAAAAAACGGTAATAATCTCTTAATATAAAGATTGCCGGAGCTTCTGCTGGCAATTTTTCCACTAATTCTAAGGCTTGTAGTGGATTACGTTTTCCAAAACCTAGATCATTAGGATTTCCCTGATAGCCATCGACAAAATCCCAGATATAGACAGCGCGATTGCCTTGAGGTTTAGCAGATTTGGCAATTGCTGCTTCTACTCGCTCCTCTTCAAGGGTAGGGATATAAATTAAGGGATAGCGGGCGCGTAGAAGTAGTTCAAATTCTTCACTGAAGCTCATGGTATTTATATAGTTTTGAGTTTTAAATTTTGAGTTTTGAATTAAAATTTTGAGTTTTAAATTAAACAAAATTTTTGATAACTCAAAACCCAATATTCATAACTTAAAACTTGCGACTAACTAGGAAGCTGCTTTTTCAAATTTGCCAGTGCATTCCAGCGAGAATCTGATGGTGCAGAGATTGCCTGATCAGAACTATTATCAATTCCAGCACAGTTTTTGTCGCATAACTTCCTGAGCGGTAAAGCAAGGCAGAACTGTTCATACAACCACACATCGGGCTGAAAGTAGCCGTTGGGTGATAGTGTTTCGACCAACTCTTCGATAGAAGTTTCTCGTTCTAAGGGACCATTATCTGGTTGTTCTGCGGCTGCGTCTAACCAAATTAGTTCTGACGTTTTCACAGATAAGCGGTGATTGTACTGTTTCAAGCAGCGATCGCACGTTAAAGTAACAATTGTTTCCGCTTGAGTACTCACGTCTAGATAAGTTCCCTGGTGTTTAACTTGCAAATGCCCCCGCACGGGCATTAAAGTTTCTAAACCAGGGAGAAACTCTTCAATCTGTAGCTTTTCTGTCTGCTCTGGGGCTTTGGTTAAACCAGGAATGTAAATCGCTTCCATAGTAATTGTGAGCAATTAGTAAAGCAAATTTGGGCAATGCCCTCAGCCTCCGATGTTAGCGTAAAGTTACCACCAACCGCCTGTCTGGTTCCTGACCACGGCTGAAAGTTTCTAAATCTTCGCAACCTTCCAAAAATGTATGTATTTGTCGTCTTTCAGCAGCAGACAAGGATTTAATTTCATATTCCTTGCCTGTTTCTCTGGCTTGCTGGGCTGCATGGTCTGCTAGTGACCGCAGTTCTGCTTGTCGCTGGAGGCGGTAACCATTCAGTTCAATGCTATAAGCGGTTTGCTGCTCTCGATCTTGATTAATATTAAGAATCGAATTAGCTAGGTACTGTATAGCATCTAAAGTACTTCCCTCCGGTCCAATCAAAATATCAACTTGTTCCGGCGTTAGTTGGGTGTGATCGATGGTCAACCAGTAGCCTGATGATATTTCTACATCTGCTGTTGGTGGTTCTATACTTACAACTGTAGGAACTCCAACTAATTTCAGCAGTTGATCTAACCACTGCTGACCCCGTTGTAATCGCTGATCGCTCATATTTGTTACCCCGATGTCTTTTTCTTAGAACGACTCGGTTCAAATGGCAAGGTCTGTCTGTTGTTATCTTCTTTTTCTTTTTCTTGCATATCTACAAGCTTTTGAAGATTTTCTGGCAGTGGTTCGCGAGACAAAATGAAAGTTTGTGCTGTTTGGAAGATGTTAGCAATCACCATGTACATCAACACCCCAGCAGGTAACGGGAAGAATAAAAACATCCCTGAAAAAATAATTGGGGTAATTTTATTTACTGTCTCTTGTTGAGGGTTGCCACCTGTCGCGCCTTGTCCAGACAAAATTTGGTTGAGGTACAAACTAATGCCAAAAAACAGCACCATGCCCACAATATCCCAGTGGACGGTTCCATCTTGATCGTATGCTCCTACCCGACCGAGTTTATCAATAAATAAGAAGCCTTTGTCTGCTGCTAGACCAGGAATACTACCTTGAATAGTTACATCTCCAGGCTGTAAAGCTTCTAATGTGCCATCGTCATTAATTTTTACTCTGTCTTCGCCTTTAGTTATTTTCCAGCGAGGTACTATTTGATTTTCTGAATACTCGCTTACCAGTTGTTTTAGGGGTTTACCAGCAACGCTTTGAAAATCCAGTTGGGTTTTTTCGCCAACTACTAAATTATTACCACCAGGTAACATTCCCACAACTGGAGCATGGACACCATCTGTAAAGTAAATGTTTTGAGGTGGTGTAGCAAATGGTTGCGGTTGGACGCGCTCAATTTGCTCTTGTGGCAACACTTGGAGATTGATGTTGTAGTTAACATCAGAAAATGGTGAACCCCGCAATGTCGCAAATAAGGCAAACAGTACAGGCATTTGTACCAGTACTGGAAAACAACCAGCTAGTGGGTTGCCAAATTCTTTTTGAACTGCGACCATTTCTTCCTGCTGTTTAGCAGGATTATCTTTGTATTTTTCTTTGACTTCTTGCATCCGCTTTTGCATTAGCGGTTGGACTACTCGCATTTTTCGCATATTGCGAATAGAGCCAGCACTGAGGGGATACAGTGCGAAGCGAATTACCAGTGTCAGCGCGACAATTGCCAGACCATAGCTGGGGACGATCCCGTAGAAGAAATCCAGGATCGGCAGCATGACGTTATTGGAGAGAAACCCGATACCAAAATCCATTCGCTACTTGTTTGTTAGACAATCTAAAAGTTTTCTTAAAATAATCTATCGGATCTGGGGAAATAAGCTGATTACAAATACACCAGATCGATAGTAGGCAATCATTAAGTAATTTAGGGCATCTTTGAAGATTACCCAGGGGTTTTGTGGGATAACTTAGCTAATTGCTTCTACGGTTTTGCCTGTTCTGGCAGCTACTTTTTCAGTGATGAAATCGTAAACTTCCCGAAACCTTGGCACTGCACGCAATTCTAAGCGACTTCCATCTTTCATGGTTAGCACCATATCTCCCCATGTACCGAGACCGCGAGGTACTTTTTGGACTTTGACGATTTCTGTGTAGATTACGTCTGTGCGATCGCGCCCCATCCAGCCACCTGTGATCGATACACGACGATTAGTGATGCGGTAGCGCAACCACAACGCCCGTGCGATCGCACCCACCGTTAAAGGTAAACAGATCACTGTAGTTCCCAGCAGGAGATTAATGATCAAGTCGCCTATGTGGGGACCGCCCTCATAAAAAGCTTCCTCTCGAATGCCCATTGATAACCTCGGCTTCTACCAACAACTGCTCTAATTCTCGCAAAATTTCGACATATACGCACTCGCTGGCTGTTGGTCGCACTACAATTACTACCAGCAAACCAGGAGATATGCGTGGTAGCAACTGGCGAATAGCGGCTCGGATTTGGCGCTTAATCCGATTGCGAACTACTGCTTTTTTACTGACTTTTTGGCTAATGGAAATGCCAATCAGGGTTGGTAGTATAAGGTTTGGTGCTTGGGTTGGGTCGGCTTTAGTTGCGCCACGCCGTGACTGAGGTGATCGGAATTTGTCTTTGAGCGATCGCACCGTGAAGTAAGCACCAGTACGACGACGACCACTCTGGTAGACCTCCTTAAAATCTTGCCTCCGTCGCAGTCTATTTTCTTTAGGCAGTGCCACGAGTACCTGCCATCAAGACGTAATGGTTGCCTAAACTGCCAACCGATAACGTCCTTTTTTACGACGCGCTGTAATCACCTTGCTACCGTTTTTAGTACGCATACGCGCTCTAAAACCCGATGTTCTTTTTTGCTTACGGTTTGTGCCGTGTAGAGTACGCTGAGTCATAGTCCTTTAGTTCCCAGTGACTAAAATTGATACTTGAAAAAAAAGCCACAATTTACTACAATAGCAGGTTTAATCCGCTAAGTCGCATTGAAGTTTTGATAAGTTAGCGTGACCAAGAGCTTGATGTTAGTGCGAAAATAGCTACAACCTTTATCGCCCAAAGGTTAGAAGCCAAGTACCTTTATATTGTGCTACGGGGATATCTCTAGGACTAAGAATGCTGCAATTGAAATAATAAAAACCAGAATCAGGGTTTTTAACGTTATTAAGTACTACTTCTAAGTCTTTACCTTGTTCAAGAGGTTCTTTTAAGTCAATAGTAATCTGACGCTTTCCCCGCTCCCAGTTTACGGCTTGTAGAGGTAAGCTTTTATTGGTGCTTTTGAGTCTTACTTCAATTTGTTTTTGATCAAATTCACCGTTGAAGTAATCTGGGTAATCAATCTGGATTTGAGAAACCCCTAATGGCATTTTACTGGCAGGCATACGCAGCCGATAACGATCCCCCCACATATTCTCACTACCATAATCTAATCGGTAGTTGAGTTGATTTTGCCGTTCAACCCCGCTAAAAAGAGTAAGTCCAGACGTAACCTGTGCTGAGGTAATAGTTTGAATACCCGTGAGTACACAACCTGTAGCAGCTATTGCAGAAAATAAACGTCGCATAGCAGATTGGGTTAGAAACATACACTTAAATGATTGTATTGTGAAGCAGTTGTTAATAAACTTTACTATCTATGGCTCGATTAAGATAGATCTATAGATAGTGAAGCATTGGTTTTGACTGATACAGCTAGCCAAAAGTGTCCTAACTTGTCAGTATTTTAATCTAAGAATTCAGAACTCAGTAGTCAGTCATCAGGATAAATAAGGCTTAGGTTATCTCACTGTCAAAAATACTGGGTCTATAACAATTGCCCAAAATTATCCAAAAAGTTACCATTCTGAATTTGATCAATTTTGAATCAGGGAATTCTTACAGTTTTATTTACATACCTATACATAATTTTACATTATTAATGTAATTTGGAGATATTTTTACATGAATTACGCATTATTTGTAGTTTTTGGCGGTTAAATTGCTAAGAGACGTTAAGAATATTGTTCATTTTTGGGGGATCAACATAGTATTCAAAAAGTTGCTTTATATCTGGATATCTATTAGCGATTTGGGTTGGATTCAGATTTAGCGTAGAAAAATAGGAACGGTAGAAGTTAGTGATTACATTAGAGCAGCACTTGCTAAAACTGAATAAAATATTTGATGGAGGAGTCTGCGCGTTTAGGCAAAAACCAAGAAAAGTGTGTTGCTGCCAGTAGGTATAAGTAATTAGTAAGTTTTGCTCCAGATTTTGCGCTCGAAGAGAGGGAATTAGCAAAGTTGTTTGTGTTTTGGAAAAGTGACCATTGGCAAATTTACCCAGCCATAGTAGCAAGAGCAAGAAAAATTGCTACAGTTTCGTAGAAAAATCTTGGCGCTATCATCAATAAAGACTGTTCTGGAAAGTTTTGATTTTAACCGGAGAAAAAGGAGAGTGCATGAGAGTAGCGATCGCTAAAGAAATTGAAGTAGGTGAACATCGCGTTGCCTTGGTTCCTGACGTTGTGGCTAAGTTGGTCAAACAAGGCATAGATGTATGGGTAGAGAGTGGCGCTGGTGAGGGATCATTTATTAGCGATGATGCCTATAGAACTGCGGGTGCTGAAATTATTTCTGATAGAAATACTCTCTGGCGGGAAGCAGATATATTGCTAAAAGTTGCTGTACCTTATGAGTATGAAATTGACCAGATGCGGGAAGGCGCTACAATAATTAGTTTCCTTAACCCTTTGGAAAAATTCAGTGTGGTACAGCGTTTAGCTAACCGCCGTATTACCGCATTTGGCATGGAAATGATCCCCCGTAGTACCCGCGCTCAAAGTATGGATGCGTTGTCTTCCCAGGGGTCGGTAGCTGGCTATAAAGCGGTATTAATTGCTGCTGCGGCTTTGCCAAAATATTTCCCCATGTTGACAACGGCTGCTGGAACTATTGCGCCTGCCAAAGTATTTGTAATTGGTGCTGGGGTCGCTGGTTTACAAGCGATCGCTACTGCCAGACGGCTAGGTGCTATAGTCGAAGCATTCGATATTCGCCCAGCAGCAAAAGAAGAAGTACAAAGTTTGGGTGCTAAATTTGTTGAGGTCAAACTGGAAGAAAGTACAGTTGCCGAACAAGGTTACGCCAAGGAAGTTTCTGAAGCATCTAAGAAGCGATCGCAAGAAGTTTTGACTGAACACATCAAAAATTCTGATGTTGTAATTACTACCGCTAAAGTCCCTGGCAGAAAAGCACCTGTGTTAGTCACAGAAGAAATGGTCGCTCAAATGAAGCCTGGGTCTGTAATTGTTGATATTGCAGCAGAACAAGGTGGTAATTGTGCTTGTACCGAACCAGGTAAAGATATTCAACGTAACGGCGTGACAATTATTGGTCCACTGAATTTACCTGCAACTATGCCAGTTCATGCCAGCCAAATGTATGCCAAAAACGTTTTCTCGCTAGTGCAATACCTGATTAAAGATGGTAATTTGCAGATTAATTTTGAAGACGAAATCGTGAGCAGCACTTGTATAACTCATGCTGGTGAAATATCTAATCAACGGGTGCGTGATGCAGTTCTCAGCAACCAACCGTCAACAATTAGCAATTAACAATAAACAATTAACAATTATCAGACAACTTCTGTTCTTGGGCAAAAAAATAGAGAATAATTTTTTATTCGTAGCTCAATGTACGTGGTAAGCAGACTAAAAAATTACATTGGTAATTGTTAATTGGCATATTGATAATTGTTTAAAACTTAGGAGCTTTTAAGACTATGGCAGAAGGATTGATTGGTGCTTTATTTGTATTTGTCCTAGCAACGCTTGCTGGGGCTGAAGTAATTAACAAAGTGCCGCCAACGCTGCACACGCCTTTGATGTCGGGATCTAATGCTATTTCTGGAATCGCTGTGATTGGGGCAATTTTAGTCGCAGGCGATCGCAACTTGAATCTCAGCGCAATTTTAGGTTTTATTGCGATCGTTTTCGCCACTATTAACGTTGTTGGTGGCTTTTTGGTGACGGATCGGATGTTGCAAATGTTTAAGAAGAAGGAAGTAAAAGCGTGAGTAATTTTATACCTACTGGTATTGAGTTAAGTTATCTTGTTGCAACAGCGTTATTTTTTGTTGGTCTGAAAAATCTTGGTTCGCCAGCAACCGCGCGGAAAGGTAATGTGATTGCAGCAGTTGGGATGTTCATCGCTATTGTGGCGACACTGCTGAATCAAGGGGTGCTGAACTACGAGCTAATTTTACTAGGGATTGTGATTGGTTCGGTATTGGGTGCGATCGCAGCTTATAAAGTTGAAATGACCTCAATGCCCCAAATGGTGGGTTTGTTAAACGGTTTGGGTGGTGGCGCTTCAACTTTAGTTGCTGTAGCGGAATTTTGGCGGCTGTTGCACTCCGTAGAAACAGTATCTCTCGACAACACCATCACGATGATTTTAAGTATCTTGATTGGTGGCATCACCCTAACAGGTAGTTTTGTTGCCTTTGCCAAGCTACAAGAACTCATGTCTGGTTCTCCGATTACTTTTCCCTTGCAGCAACCAATTAACGTCTTATTGTTAATTGGCTTTTTAGTTGGAAGTGGCTATTTGTTAATCGCACCAAAAGATCCCACAGTATTTTTAATCCTTACTGGTATCTCCCTACTTTTAGGTGTTTTATTCGTGCTTCCCATTGGTGGGGCAGATATGCCAGTGGTAATCTCGCTGTTGAACTCATTTTCTGGGTTAGCAGCTAGTGCGGCTGGATTTGTTCTGATGAACAATATTCTGATTATCTCTGGGGCGTTAGTTGGTGCATCTGGAATTATCCTTACTCAAATTATGTGTAAGGGGATGAACCGCACCCTAAGTAGTGTACTATTTGGTGCGTTTGGTGGTGGTGCTAAAGCTAGTGGTGGCGGTGCTGGGGCGGGTTCTAATGATAAAGTTGTCCGCAGCATCGATCCTGAAGAAGGCGCGATGATGTTGGGTTATGCTCGTTCTGTCGTAATTGTTCCTGGCTATGGCATGGCAGTCGCACAGGCGCAACACGCTGTCAGGGAGTTAGGCGATCAGTTAGAAAAGCTAGGTGTTGAGGTTAAGTATGCCATTCATCCGGTTGCTGGTCGGATGCCTGGACACATGAATGTGTTGTTAGCTGAGGCGAATGTGCCTTATCCGCAGCTTCACGATATGGAAGACATCAATCCTCAGTTTGAGCAGACGGATGTTGCTTTAGTAATTGGGGCAAATGATGTGGTAAATCCGGCGGCGCGTACTGATAGTGCTAGTCCGATTTACGGGATGCCGATTTTGGAAGTAGATAAGGCAAAGCAAGCGATCGTAATTAAGCGTGGCATGAGTACTGGTTTTGCTGGTGTAGATAATGAGTTGTTCTACAAAGATAAAACTACAATGCTGTTTGGTAGTGCGAAGGATGTCGTCGCGAAGCTGGTTTCTGAGGTGAAGCAGCTATAAAAAATTTTAGTTAATTCTAAAAATTAATCTGATCATAACCTGGATTTAAAATAATCCAGGTTTTTATTTTGAAGAAAGCATTTTTTTGTTAATTTTTATATAAAAAGTCGTTTTTAAGTTCACTTAAATGTTTAATTAGCGGTCTAAATAAAGTCCAGTCAAACTTAGAATTGTAATTGTTGTAAGTCTTTGTCTACGGCTTAACAAAACTGACTGCTATATACTTACAAAACAGGTAGCCTTAAAAAAAAGCCACTAATTAGGTGGCACAATACTATATTGATTAATATTTTTTTAAAGATAGAAAAAGAACTTGTTTTACTCAATGTCTATGCTATCTTTAATTAGGTAGCTAACCTTTTGCCGATGATGGGGCATTCGTCAAGACTGCTCCCTTTAAGTAGGCATCGTTGAGATTTACCTGACTCAAGTTTGCATCCGTAAGATTAGCACAATTTAAGTTTGTTTCAGTTAAATTTGCCCCTGTTAGGGTTGCATCTGTGAGATTTGCATGGCTTAAATTTGTTCTCGTCAGATTTGCCCCACTCAAGTTTGACCCTGCTAGGTTTGTGCCACTCAGGTTTATATTCCTGAGATTTGCTGCAATTAGGTTCAGGTTCCTGAAGTCCCTTTGCCCTGCCATGTATCGGCTTACCAATTCTTTAATATTCATAGGGTTTTTGAGGTGTTTAGAGTGCTGCCATGATGTTGACTGACACCAACTCCCAACTCACAGACGGCAGATAATAACTGAAACAAAGCATTTTGGACAAAGAAGGTTTAATTTGCTTCTTGTCCAAGAAATGTTGCAGTGCCTGGATCGGGACTGTTTAGTTTTTGCCAGTGAGGTCAAATAGCTGACCTTCGTTGCTTGTCCCTTGCTTTAAGCACTATGATGTGTTTGATACAAGCGGTATTTGGTTAGGGCATTAATAGCTGGTAGAACGTCTTCTACGCTGTTTATGCTTGGCAATTGCTTTGCGCTTGCGTTTTTCAATAGGTGTTTCAAAGTGGCGATGCTTTCTGATATCTGGGAAAATTCCCGCCTTAGAAACTTCTCGCTTGAATCGACGCAGGGCTGACTCAATTCCTTCATTTTCACCAGGAATTATTTGGGTCATCCTATCTCCTCATTTAATTTGACAGCATTGACACTCTCATCGTCAAGCTTGCGCTGTGACGGGAGATTCTTGCTTCACAGAAACCTGCTCTTTGATGCAAGCACCATTAAGTCTTACAGTCTCTCCACAAGCTTTAAGTTCGGTATGCCCTACCGTATTTGTAACGTTTTGTCTTCTTACTTTTCCTAATTACGTTGCTTGGTTTTCACAACTACAGGAGGTTCTTATGACTGTTGATATCTTACCACAAAACTCTGCCCACGATTCATTTCACCACCAAAATTATTTGTGGTGGGAGTCCAAAGTGGAAGAGAGATAGGGCTGGATAATGATCGGCTATCCAGCAAGCCGTTTACTTTTAAAGCAAAGATTATAAGTCTTACTTTAAGAGTATTGATGGAAATTTTTGTTTTAAAAACTTAGTAGCGTCGGTTATCTCTACCACCGCCACCGCCACCGCCACCACGGTTATTTGACCAACCGCCGCCGCCGCCGCCTGAAGAACCTCTTTCTTCGCGGGGTTTAGCCTTATTAACCTTGAGGTCGCGTCCCATCCATTCAGCACCATCAAGGGCTTCAATTGCTTTTTCTTCTTCTGCGTCTGTTTCCATTTCTACAAATGCGAAACCCCGCATCCGACCTGTTTCTCTGTCTGTTGGTAACTGAACGCGCTTAACTGTTCCGTATTCGGCAAACGTTTGGCTAATATCCTCCTGTGTAACTTGGTAGGATAGATTGCCGACGTAAATTGACATATAGGATCTCCAGAATCCGAGAGTGTAGAGTATTAGATTCGGAGAAACGCTCATCAAACGAATTACGCTACCGAAAATAAACCTTAGATATATAAGTTATAGCACATTATTTGAGCGCAACTAGGTTATGAGGGAAAATTGACATCCTCCCTCCGCTAATTCGGAGTACCGAATATAGCGGGGGATTCCAAAGATTGCTCTTTGGGCTTCCTCTTTCCACGAGTTGATTTGCTTGAAGGAATTTCTTCACTTCCTGTATTGACCAGTCTCTCCAGAGGCGTTAATTCCGACATGACCTGTCGTACTCAATGCTTTTTCTAATATGTTTCGTGCCGCGTTCCAATCCCTGTCTTGAGTGTGTCCACAATGAGGACAAACATGAGTTCTAGTGCTAAGGGTCTTTTTGACAACTTGACCACAGTTAGAGCAATTTTGGCTGGTGTAGTGGGGTGGGACTGCGACAGTTATCACGCCAAACACCTTGCCGAAATACTCAACCCACTCACGAAACAGCGACCAGGAAGCGTCACTAATTGATTTAGCCAAGCGATGATTCTTGACCATATTACGCACCTGCAAATCCTCATACGCCACAAGGTCGCTAGACCTCACCACGCACCTTGCTGTCTTTACAGCAAAATCTTTACGCTGGCGACTTACTTTGAGGTGTTTACGTGCAAGTTTATTTCTCAACTTGGCTCTATTGTTGGAACCCTTTTTAGTCTTAGACATCCGGCGTTGCAATCGCTTCAAAGACTTCTCACTCTTGCGAAGATGTCTAGGATTTGCAACTGTCTCTCCATTGCTATCGGTGTAGAAGTGGGTCAACCCCACATCTACACCGATAGTTTTACCCGTTGGTTCTCGCCTTTCCACTCGTTCATGGTCGATACAAAACTGGGCATAATACCCATCAGCACGACGCACTACCCGCACTCGTTTAATCTGCTTGAGTTGATAGAAGTGCAGGTCACGGGTTCCCCAAAGCTTAAAGGTTCCCGCCTTAAATCCGTCAGAAAAAGTTATATATCTGCGGTCGTCAGAAAGTTGCCACCCGCTAGTTTTGTATTCTACAGAACCATGTGTAGCAAGTTTTTTAAACTGAGGATACCCCTTTTTCCCTGGCTTACTCTTTTTGCAGTTGTCAAAAAAGCGAGCAATGGCAGACCATGCCCTTTCTGCACTGGCTTGACGAGCCATCGAGTTAAGCTTTCCTGCCCAAGCAAATTCTTTGCCCAAGACAGCACAATACGCACTCAACTCATAGCGCCCCATGCCCCGATTGTCCATCCAGTATCTCAGGCAGGAATTACGCACGAAAAGAGCAGTACGAATAGCTTCATCAAGCTTCTCGTACTGCTCTTTCAATCCCTCAAGTTTTGCCTCAAATACCAACATGGTTACGTTGCTTTGCTTGACGTAACTATCCTAGCACAAATCCTGTCCGCAATTCATCTCCCGACATAGCTGAGTACAGCTATGTCGGGAGATGAATTGCGGTTGATGGTAACTAATTTATCTGGGTAAACTAAATGTTACTTGGGATGAGTGGGATTGGGGACTGGTGTTTGGTGATTGGGAAAACCATTATAGGTTGATTTATGCCCACCTACTTATCCATTAACTTGTGCGATCGCACTATCATCCCAACCTACTAACAAACTGTTCCACAGAATCCACTGTCAGCGCCACTTCTACTAAATCTTCCAGTTGATTGATATTAAGCGTCTGCAAGGGTTGTTCTATCTCTGGCGGTACTGTGCCAAAGCGAGTTTTTAGTAAACGTAATAACTGTCGCAATGCTCCTTGCTGTTGTGCTGCGGCTAATTGTTGTTCTGCCGTTTCTGCCCGTTGTTGTGCTGATTCTGCCTGTTGTTGTGCGGTTTCAGCTTAGTTCTTCTGGTAGTAAAACTAGATTGCCTGCTTGGTCATAAAACCGCAACCATACCGCCGTTTCTCGGTCGATTGTGCCTTCCCAAGTTCCCAGCCATAACTCTAAACGCTGACACCATAACCAGCCTTGCTCATTTTGTGACAAACGCTGATACTTTTGATTTGTATCTAAGAGCCTATCCGAAAAATAATTGAATGGCGATCGCACGACCACAATAGGAAAGTTATGAAGGAAATAAAGGCAGTTAGTTAGTAAGAATCTATTACCTCGATAGCTCTTTGAAGTGCTTCTATTTCATCTCGCCACTGCTCAATCAAGGAATTGTTAGCTCTTGTGTGTTTTTTCGATTCTTTGAGCATGGCAATTCGCTTCATAGAGAGTGCTGTAGAAAGAGCGGATGCTGCGATCGCTTTGGTCTGAGCATCAAGCAGGGATATTTGTTCCTTATTGTCTGTGACAGGGCTACTTAAGGAAATATTATGTCCTTCATCAAGTAGTTTAGCTATCTGTAAAATCTGCTCTGCTAGCGCGATCGGCACACGAATAGTCTTGGTTGCTCCATGCTTCCAAGTAGGTTTCCAACTGGTACTTCTGAGTCCACCTTTGGGCATTTTTCCTTTCCAATTGACTGTAACACTGCCAAAAACCTAGTTATATTGCCTGTAACATGGCTATGAGTAGGAGTCAACTCAACAGTGGAAATAGTTTTCGAGCGATGATTAGGGTTGCAGCCAATTGTACAAACCCTAAATAGCAGTCGGCGTTTTTATCCCAACGGATTAGCAAACGCCGAAAGCGATTGAACCAAAAATGTCCCACTTCAACTACCCAGCGTCGAGGTGGGTGCCGATTTGGATCATTTGGTGGTGGTACAGGTTGAGTGGTATCGGGAATGTGAGCAATGTACCCATTGCTTTGAGCTTGAGTACGGCACTGCTCATAGTCATAGCCCCGATCAAGACATAAATGTTGCTCTGCCTGTTGCGGTGATGGTCGTTCAATCACGATCGCGTCTAACAACTCAGCTAACTTTTTCATATCATGGCGATTTGCCCCGCTCAAAACCACTGCGCTCATGTACTCCTTTCCCTTCTGTTAACAAGTGGCGCTTACAACCACACTTGCCTCTGTCAGTAGGATTGCGACCCGTTGCCTCGGTTTCACCTTCCACTCCTACCTTACCCAAAGGAGCTTTGACAATACATCCATCTGCGGCTTGCCACTCCCAATCAATACCGATTACTTGATCGTACTGTTGTAATAAAGTCGCCCAAACTTTTTCTAGGCATCCATATTCTAACCATTCTCTGTAACGATCATAGGCTGTCGATTTTGGCCCATATTCTGCTGGTAATGCACACCATTGGCTACCAGTACGCGCTAGATAAATTAGACCATTAAAAATACGTCGATCATCAGCCCTTGGAGAACCAGGTTTTTTGCGAGGTTTCGGAATTTTTAATAAGGGTGCAATTTGTTGCCACAGTGCATCGCTAACAAACCAAATAGTCGGTGGTTCCTTGGTTTTATGTGTTTCTGACCTCGACATTTCCAAATCCGATCATGTTTTAACTTACCTCTCTACTATATAGCCTTGACACAGGCAAGTGAAGGGAAGAATTCCCGACTGTTGTTTTTTTACCCTTTTTCATGCCCTATATAGCCATGACACGGGCAATCTCTTCTGGCTTTCAGCTTGAAATTGTTAGGAATGCGGTTGCACGATCGCACTGAAATTATTTTTCGGATAGGCTCTTAAAGGAGATTAAGCTTTTGCTGATTGATAGCTTGCGTCAATTGGCTACACGTTAATTTCTGCGGCTATACAAATCCCCTCCCCATACACCAACTTAGTTGGTATAGCCTGTGTAAGTAAATCTCTCTTGTGTAGCCACACCATCTACGGGTGTTGGTGATGGTGTTGGAAGATGTGATTACCAGGCTTAAGTATGATTTAAATGCTGTTTGCAATATTGTGACAACAGCAGATATAGCACTTGCATAGGCGCTTAAGACAAATCTTGTTGAACCTGTATTGCATTAGATATAGAGGAATTTGCTCGATCAAATCTTGGTTAACATCTACGTAATTTGCGTTTATTGGCTAACATCTGCGATAAATACACCAAACTGTGCTTGAGAGCAAGAAATAAAATGTTCTAACGATTCTAGCGGTTGGTATAGATCGAAAGCTATAACTGAAGAAAAGGAAGTGCAGAAAAAGATGCGTATGGTTCAGCAGATTAGGGAATCACTCGCCAAAGGAAATGAATCCTGAATAAAACCAAAAAATCAGTTGTTGTTAAAAAATTTAACCGCAATAGTGCTCAAGCTATGTTTTACACAAAAAAATGAAGAGGCATCAATGAAAATGACCTTATATTGGCAAAGTAATTGTCACCGTAGTTTCTTGGTTGAAAATACTATTGATTTTTAATTCGCCCCTGTACAATTCAGCCAATCGCTTTGAAATTATTAAACCTAATCCTGAACCTTCTTGAGCATAAATTTTGCGATCAAATTGCATATAAGCCCCTAATTGATTTATTTGCTCAATTGTCAAGCCTCTACCTAAATTTCTTATTTCTATAATTAATTCATTGTGATTAACTGTGCTTTTTATATAAACTGGCGTGCCTTTTGGCGAATACTTAAAGGCATTATCAGTTGTTTCTTCAATAATTTTATTTAGATCGGCTTCTGAAATTCGTACTGGAGAGTCTATAATCTCTAGTTTTAAATCCGATTCTCTACAAGTTTGTGCAGCTTTATTAGTGGCGACATCAATTATGATAGCAGCAGAAAAATCTGTACTATTTTTTATCAATGAAGCCACTTTTTGAGAATCGTTAGCAATCATTTCTATTTCTGCGTACAATAAAAAGTTTTGAATTAAATAATCTAAGCGTTTTGCAGAGTTGTATATGTCAGTTGCTATTTCATTTATTTCACTTGCATCCATTGATTCGCTGGATAACATCATCATTTCTGATAAACCAAGGATTCCATTTAAAGGGGTTTTTAGTTCATGTGGTAATGATAAAGTAATACTATTGCGTAATTGAGCTAGACTATTTTCAGATTGCTGTTTTAATTTTTTTGTTTTTGTAGCTGAGTATTTATTACCTTTAGGATTTCAGCCCTAGTAAATGGTTTATTAAGATAATCGCTTGCGCCTAGCTCCATTCCTTGTCTAAGATCTTCTTTAGCAGCTTTAGCGGTTAAAAATACAAATGGTATAGTTGCGGTGTTATCATCTTGACGTAAGGTTTTTAAGACACCATAACCATCTAACTCTGGCATCATTACGTCGCAAATAATTAAGTCAGGAGTTTCCTCTTTGGCAAGTTTTACCCCTATAGAACCGTTCTCAGCACCAATTGCTTGGAAATCTTCTAATTCTAATAGTTTAATTAAATTTTCGCGAACTGATTCTTCGTCTTCAATTACTAAAATTTTGCTCATTAATGGAAACCTTAATATGTAAAGAAATATTGATTTTAGAGGTAGTACCTACTTCAACTTCACTAATAAAGTTAATGCTGCCTTGATGTAAATCTACCATTTTTTTGTTAATAGTCTAATATTATAAGTAAAAATCATAAACTAATCTTATATTTAGTTTCTGATATCAGCAGATTAGTGAACTTATTTCAATATTTCTATCCTCCCGTTTATTTAAAATAAGTAGTTTTAAAATAAAGGCATTACCCTACCCCCCCAGCCCCCTCCCCTTACTAAGGGTAGGGGGGGATTTTTAGTATTTCTTTGTACTCCCTGGGTTGAGAAAATCATTGCATGGTTAAAATTGGTAGGTTTTGCCTTTGTTGGGCTAGTTCTGCTGCTAATGCGATCGCTACTTTCATACTATTAGAATTAGCTATACCTTGACCTGCAATGTCAAATGCTGTGCCATGATCCGGTGATGTGCGAATGAAGGGTAAGCCGATGGAGGTGTTGATTGCTTGGTCAAATGCCATTAGTTTAACTGGAATTAAACCTTGATCGTGGTAAAGAGCAAGATAAGCATCGGCAGTATTTTGAATTGTAGGTTTTTTGGGTTCTAAAATATTGCCGTACCAAGCTTGAGCAGGTTTTACCCACATGGTATCGGGTGGGATGAAGCCATCTAGTTGTAAATTAGGGTAGTGATCGCGTTCTTTCTCTAACCAGGGAATTAACCAGTCGATTTCTTCGCGTCCTAGTTGTCCTTGTTCACCGCTATGAGGATTTAAACCTGCGATCGCAATTTTAGGAGTTTTTAAACCAAAATCTTGCTCTAAGCACTCTACTAATAAATCTAGTTTCAAACTCATTAACTCTGGGGTGAGTGTATCTGCAACTGCACGTAAGGGAATATGAGTGGTAGCGAGTAAGGTACGGAGTGTCCAGCCAGTATAAGGCGATCGCGCGACGAATAACATCCCGAACTTGGTAACGTGCGATCGCATTGCTAATAGTTCAGTTTGACCAGGATAATCATATCCTGCTGCCTTCCATGCAGATTTAGCAATGGGTGCGGTGACTATAGCTTGAAATTTACCTTCTAGGGTACGTGCGATCGCAGTTTCTAAATAAGCAAAACTCGCTTCCCCACTAGCTGCATTACCGCTACCCATTATGATCTGGCTTTCTATTGACCGATCTAATGGCACATCAAGAATTGTTAACTTAGCAGGGTCGATCAATAAATCAGAATTTTGATGATTTTGCCGTTGCAAATGCAGATAAGTTTCTTGCAACAGTGATTTACTACCAACTACTGTAATATCTAGATTTTGCGTTATTTGCGGGTCTGCTAAGGCTTTCAAAACTACTTCTGTACCAATACCCGCAGGATCTCCTAGTGTCACAGCTAAACGGCTACGCTTTTGACTGTTATCAAGTTTTGTATCAGTGTTTGTAAATAAAGTTTGACTTATATTCATTTTTACTTTGCCTAAGCTGTTCTAAAATACTGCTTGCAGTCACAACTAATGCTAGTAGTCTATCTCTTGTCCAGGCTGGAAGTATTTCTAAATCTGGACAATAGGCTTAATATTGGCTTTACAATGATGTGCCAGTTTTTCTTTATTAGCGATCAGGAGGGTTTAACCAATGGCAGGTGAGATTTTTAATGCAGCAATTTTGTCCTCAACTTTGATTTTAGTCGGCTTAGGCTTAGGCTTTTTGTTACTTAAAATCCAAGGCGGCGAGGAATAATCTTTTAGCTATCTCCTTTGATGGGTATGTAGAGACGTTGCAAGCAGCGTCTCTACATTGTTTTTACAGCACAAAGTATTGAAATGTAGTACACCCCTCCCCAACCCTCCCCTTATCAAGGGGAGGGAGCAATGCAATGGTAATGCGCCTGGAATTTCTGGGGACTTCCCCTGAGCATTTGTTAAGTTTCTTATAGATCGTTCATAAAAGTCTGATAATATCTTAGAGAAAGTTTAAGATTCGTTACTTTATCATTGATGACTTTATTAATCGTTGGTGCTACTGGTACTTTAGGAAGACAAATAGCGCGTAAAGCTTTGGATGAAGGCTATCAAGTCCGTTGCTTAGTACGGAGTCCTAGAAAGGCTGCTTTTTTAAAAGAATGGGGTGCGGAGTTAGTACAGGGTAATATTTGTAAACCGGAAACTTTGCCACCAGCCCTTGAGGGTGTTACAGCTATTATTGATGCTGCTACTGCAAGAGCTACAGACTCACTTAGTATTAAACAGGTAGACTGGGACGGTAAAGTTGCACTGATTCAAGCTGCTGTAGCAGCAGGGGTTAAACGGTATATTTTCTTCTCAATTCTGGATGCTGAGAAGTATACCCATGTACCGCTAATGGAAATCAAGCGGTGTACAGAACTTTTCTTAGCTGAATCAGGATTAAATTACACAATTTTACGTCCTTGTGGCTTTTTGCAAGGGTTAATTGGTCAATATGCAATTCCTATATTAGATAATCAAGCTGTTTGGGTAACTGGTGATACCTCACCAATGGCTTATATGGATACCCAAGATGTTGCTAAATTTGCTGTACGTGCTTTATCTGTTCCAGAAACGGAAAAGCAGACTTTTCCCGTTGTAGGTACTCGTGCTTGGGGTGCTTATGAAATTATCCGCTTATGTGAGCGTCAGTCTGGGCGAGAGGCTAAGGTGACACGCTTACCTTTGGGTGTATTGCGTACTGTGCGGGGAATAACGCGGTTTTTTGAGTGGGGATGGAATATTGCTGATAGGTTATCTTTTGCTGAAGTTATAGCTACTGGGAAACCGTTGGATGCGCCGATGGATGATGTTTATCGCGTGTTTGGGATAGATCCAAAAGAAACTACTACTTTAGAGGCTTACTTGCAAGAGTATTTTGGTAGAATTTTGAAGAAGCTGAAAGAATTGGATACGGAAAAAGCTAAAAAGAAGAAGTCAAAAAGAAAGCTGACTTTTTAAATCTTTACAGATAGAGATAAGTATTTAGCAACTGAAAGCGTGGTATTCTGGCGAAATTGGGTGAAGTTTAAAGCAAACTTCTGTTGTTCCCTTAATCAGGTGTTTGGCAGATCAAGTAGCTATTAGCTTCACTAAAATTGCATAGCACTCTAAGTTGCTGCACTGACTAATTTTTGTCGGTGTGTAGGTTTTGGCTACCAAGCACAGGTAAAATGTGAAATTATCAACTTCACAGCCAATAGCGCATTTTTGACCTTTAAATCTTCAAGCGGACTAGAAGCGTGCCGAAAGCAGGCATTATCTATAACGATGTTAAACCAATAGCTTGTCGAATCGCTACGGAGTTGCGAGACAAGCTGAAATCCTGTGGTTGGGATGTTTGTATGGCTACGGGAGAGGGGGGGATTTTAGGTTATTCTCAACCTGATCGTCCAGTTTGCCATACAGCGATTGAATCTTTGGCTCCTCCAGGTTTTGATGCGGACATGAGTTTCGCGATCGTTTTAGGAGGGGATGGGACGGTGTTGGCGGCTTTCCGTCAGGTAGCGCCTTGTGGAATTCCTCTGTTGACGGTGAATACTGGTCACATGGGTTTTCTGACGGAAGTTTATCTCAATGAGTTGTCAAAAGCGATCGCAAGTGTTGTTGCTGGTGAGTATGAAGTAGAAGAACGGGCAATGCTTTCGGTGAAGCTAGTTCGTGATGATTATATGCTGTGGGAAGCATTATGTCTTAATGAAATGGTGATTCATCGGGAACCGTTGACGAGTATGTGCCATTTTGAGGTGGTGGTGGGTCGCCATGCGATGGTGGATATTGCGGCAGATGGGATAATTGTGTCAACGCCAACGGGTTCGACGGCTTATTCTTTGAGTGCTGGAGGTCCAGTTGTAGCGCCTGGTGTAGCTGCTTTACAGTTGGTTCCTATTTGTCCACATTCTTTGGCTTCTCGCGCTTTGGTGTTTGCGGATACTGAACCTGTAACTATTTATCCAGCTATTACTAATCGTTTGGTGATGGTGGTTGATGGGAATGCAGGGTGTTATGTGTTGCCAGAAGATCAGGTACATTTAGAGCGATCGCGCTATAATGCTCGGTTTATTAGGTTACAATCGCCGGAGTTTTTCAAGATTTTACGGGAAAAGTTAGGTTGGGGTTTGCCTCATATTGCCAAGCCTACTTCTGTAGAGTTGCCGTAGGAACCCCACCCCCTGCCCCCTCCCCTTAATAAGGGGAGGGGGTTTTTTGATATGCAGTTGGTTTTTATTAGACTTTTTGCATAAGTTAATTTTTAGATAATTAACCACAGATGCACACAGATAAACACAGATGAAATAACTGATTTTTGCAAGTACAGGACTTACGCACCATTAACGTTAAAATAAGCGTTTCAGCCGTTGCAGATTCCCCTAAATCCCCCTTAAAAAGGGGGACTTGCGTAAGTCCTAAAGTAGTCTATTGTGCTGGTTCAGCTTTTGCTTTGAAATACCAGTAGAGGTTAGCAACTGTTAAGTCTGGTATGGGTTCCCAATTGGAGGGCGCTAAGGCTTTGTAACCAGTAGATATAGCTTGTTGACTAATGTAGGATTCATGCTTTTGGCGTAATTCAGGTTGGATTAAAAATTTAAGTTGATCGCGTAAGGATATAAAATGAGATTTTTCTTTCAAGTTGTCGTAAATCAGTTGTTCTGGTGGTTGCTCTAAGGTATTTATATCTGTAGTATTATTTTTGTTAGTAGGGACTTCTGAACTGCTAAAGTCAGCACTATTAAGCTGTTTTAATTCATCTGGTGGTAGTGAACCAATCCAATCAGCTTGATTTTCCCATGTTTGCAACATAGCTAGATCATGAGTTTGAATGCGGGTAATTTCGGGAAAGAGAAAATCTAATTCGTCTGAAGATTCACAACGCTCAACGACGGTAAGGCTATCTTGACGAATTTTATCTTGTAAATGAGCAAGGCGATCGCTCACAGCAGCAGGTTGATTTTGCAATTGATAAGTTAGCGTCATAGTTTGTTCAATTGCCCAAGCGCATTCTACCCTGCGTAAGTGTCCAGCAGCGCAAGTTTGTTCTAGTAAATGAGGATTATTATAGTCTGCTAAAGCATTGGCTAACAATAGCTGTGCATTACCTAAAGTTATGTTTCTGGTACTTATATCTTCAATTAACAAAGCAGTTTTCATCAGTCTCAGTGCTTCTTGAAACTTACCGTATGCTTGGATGAGAACTAATTTATGCGCCTCAAATTTAATATCTTTGCCAACCTCATCAATCCGCGTAATAATATCGTTACCTTGATCTTTTAAAGCTACTTTCAGATCAATAAATCCTTGGTTGACTTCTAGACGCAATTGCTCTACTTCTTTTCTTAGTTTTAAAGTGTGGTAAAGATTAACGGCTGATAATACAACCCCCACCGCTACACCTACTCCTATCACGGCAGTAGTTGCTTGTAAAACGCCTACACTGTTTTGTAAACCTTGTAAAGCAGCTTGAATAGTGTCTAGTCTTTTATAAGTAGCTTGAAAACCTCGGTGAGTTTGCACCATTTGCAATCCACCTACTACTGGTGATAAAAGATTGCTTGGAATATTGTATATAGGCGGATATTTGATAATAGTACCGATAGCATGACCGACAAAGCGACCATCCAAACCTCTAACTACGCTTAAGGGTACTCCTGTAGATGAAATAACTTGCTTATATATACCTGAAGCAATACCAGCCTAAATGTCAGGAGGAAAAACAAAAAACATTAGTTTACGCCTTGATTGTGTAATATACAGAATTTTTTATACTATTATCAACTTTATTGACTAAGTAGTAAATCACTAATATGAACGAATATCTTAAAGCCTTCCAATCTATTAGTAGTGCAACCGATAACTTATTGGAGAATGAGTATATATCCTTAGAAATTAAAAAATCTGCAACAAACCTACTAGAATCTGTCCAGCCATGTTTTCGAGAGTTAATACAATCTGCTAATAACCTTAACTCTTTTATTCAAGTTAGCTCAAGTCACCTAGACTATGCAGATAAGCTGTGGAGTAGCAAACCTCAAATTGCTGAAGCACCAAAAGAGGAAATTTGGCAGCAAATTGGCGATCGCACACCTTCCTAAAATCTTTGAGTAATAATACTTAGGTATACGCTTGAGTAGCTGTATTAGTTATAACTGATGGAAGTACTTGAGCAACCAAAAAGCGATCGCTTACTCAATAAGGGAGTAGATCTATGATTGTTCTTGACCAGAATCCCTGTATATTGCTGGTAGAAAATGATGAAGCTTTAGCTCAACGAGTCAGTCTAGACTTAACAGAAGCAGGTTTTACACCAGTTATCGCGTCTGATGCTGTGATCGGTTTTCATCAAGTTAGTGAACTTCAACCTGCAATGATAGTTGTCGATCGCGCATTATCAGGCGAATCTGGCTTAAAATTGTGTACTCAAATCAGAAATACAGGCAGCAGAGTCCCTATGCTATTATTAATGGCTCGTGATTCTGTAGAAGATCGAGAAGCTTGTTTAAATGCTGGTGCTGATGATTATTTCCTGAAACCTTATCGGACAGAAGCTTTTTTACAACTAATCCGCCTCTACCTCAAGCCAGAAGAAGGAAGTACTGAACAATTACGCTTTGGGGAACTGATTTTAGATCTTAGTACCCGTAGAGCAATGCGTAATAACCGCATGATTGACCTGACAATGAAAGAGTATGAGTTGTTAAAATTCTTAATGTCTCATCCTCGTGAAGTTTTAACCCGCGAACAAATCTTAGAAAATGTTTGGGGATATGACTTTATCGGCGAGTCAAATGTGATCGAAGTATATATCCGCTACCTGCGCCTGAAAATTGAAGTGGAAGGCGAAAAGCGTTTAATTCAAACAGTGCGTGGTGTTGGCTATGTTTTGCGGGAGAGTTAGAGTCTATGATTCATAGTTCTTTTAAAAGGTTTTAACCGCAGATAAACGCAGATAAACGCAGATATTTTCTGGGATTAATTATTTGGAAAGATAGGCTCTTAGTAACTAGGAACTAATTTTTAGGGGAATAGTCAATGATTCGACGATGATAGGTTAGAATCAATACCCACTAGATATAAAGGAACAAGAGTGAATCGTCCGATCAAGGTCTTAGTAACAATATTGGGGATTATGCTGTTGGGATGTTCTGCACCAAGTTCATCTCAACCAAATCAGACAACTACTGAACAGCTACCCTCACCTTCACCTGTGTCATCAACACCAAACCAAGGTCAAAAATTACCATTTTCAGCTACAGCAGTTATAGCAGGTAAAACAATTAAGTTAGAAGTTGCTCAAACGCAAGAGCAACAAGCAATTGGTTTAATGTATCGGACATCTTTACCAGATGACCAAGGTATGCTATTTAATTTTAATCCGCCACAACCTGTGGCTTTTTGGATGAAGAATACCCTGATCCCCTTAGATATGGTATTTTTGCGAAATGGAGTAGTGCAAGCGATCGCTATTAATGCGCTTCCTTGCAAAAGCGATCCTTGTCCTAACTATCCTTCAAGTAAAACTATCGACCAAGTAATTGAACTGCGGGGAGGACTGGCTGCGGAATTAGGGTTGAAGGCAGGCGATCGCGTTACTATTCGAGCAATACGCAATTAATCAGTTGTAAGATGAATACTTCCTGATTGAAGGTAGGCGATCGCATTACTCTTCAAGGAATATCTACTAAGGAAGATCCATCTAATTAAGATCAGCAATCATTTGTTGTATTATTAAGTTTTTCCCAAAAAATCCAGTAGTCCTTCGTAAGACAGAGTTACTACAGAAATAGTTAATTTATTGTTAATTTTAATCGGATTTTGGTCTAAACAATAATACTGTTGATCAATACCGCTTTTGGGAAAATTTTCCCTAGTGTTAAGGAGTATTAAGCTCTGATCTGAGCGCCAACTGTTAACTTTTAGTTTGAGAAATAATTTAAATTGGCTGGGTGGAAAAATCAAATAAATCTTAACTTAATACAAATTGCCCAACTTTAAGTAAGATAGATAAGCCAAGCGGGGGTAAATGGTCTGATTGACGGCTGAATTGCCTGTAATAAGTATCTAAGAAAGCGCAAACTGGATTTTTTCACACAAAACAGCGATCGCGCCCCATTAACTGCTCGAAAAGCATAGTTATAAAGATCTCTTAAAGCGAGTGATTTCAAACACACCTGCCAGGGGGATTTGCCAGCGAAAATTAGATTAAGGTTCGCTTAACAGTGGACAACTAACAAACTGGCTACTGAGGACTTACTAGCCCTGGGTTTCATTACAAAATTAAGTTAATTAAAGGTGGTGACAAACATGATGCAATCTGCAAGCTATTCTAAATTGGTGCGATTTTTACAGGAAGATTTACATATATCTTCATCTTCGATGGCGATCGCCTTTAAATATATAGAACAAGATCCTGGACCTTTACCGATGATTCTGTGGCGGTATGGTTTAGTCACGCTGGAGCAATTAGACCGAATTTACGATTGGATGGAAACAGCTTAATAGTTAATCTATCTGCGAGGGAAAGCATTGTATGTCCGAGGAATTGGACGAAATCAAATTGACTAGCTCTCTAAGTAAAGACAAAGGAGGGGTTTTGGTTCAAAATTTCTTTAGGGATAGCAAGCGGGTGATTTACTAACCCGCTTTTTTAATGGCTATACAGCTTACCAAGTTACGCGATCGCTCAATTTTTGCATTAAACTTGAACCAACTCCTGATATTTGGTCTAAATCTTCTAAAGAAGTAAAAGGTTTTTGTTGACGCGCCTCAATAATTCTTTCAGCCAGTTTCTTTCCAACTCCAGGCAAAGCTTCTAATTCTTCCAAACTAGCAGTATTTAAGTTAATTTTTTGAACGCTTGTTGCTGGCGTAGTTGTAGCAGTAGGAGTGCTAGATCCCATGTTATCAATACTTTCTTTGGGTTGGGGAGATGGTTGCGCTGCTTTCTCGCTCTCCTGGGTTGTAGATTTTAAACTAGATGCGATCGCTAATTGGGGACATTGTTGTTGCTGTGCTTTAATTTTTTGCTGTACTGACACTGGTACGCCTTTAACAGCAGTGCTATAAAGTCGTTCAAACTCACGCTCAAAATGAGCAGCAACAGTACCACTATTAATTACTAACAAAGTTTCATCATTACCAGTGTTGGCAGCTTCCGACCAATTATGTGACCCAGTAATCACAATTTGCTGGTCTACAACTGCAAATTTATGATGCAGTAAATCGCCTTGTGCTAACTGAGGTATACCCACTGTATTTATAGGAGATTGCCAAGGATAATTATTTGCTTCATACTGGCACTTATCACTTAAAGCTACACCCATCATATCTAGCCCTTCACTATAGCTCCGATAGGCAAATTGTGGCTCAATTAATGCGCGGATTTTTACACCTCGTTTCTGATCAATTTCTAAAATATTGGCAATAAGCTGATCTGAAAAAACAAACAATGCCATATCTACTGTTTGCAGAGATTGACCCACAGTTTCACCAATTAAACCATTGGTTGTTTCGTTCCAAGGTATAGTTTTAGCAGTAGGGGAAAATCCCACAGTAACGGTAGTAATTCCGACTTTAACCTGCTGGGCTGGGCGAAATAGTTTGTTAACGCCAAACTTACTATCTGGTTGAACTCCTGCCCCATCACCCCACATTAAGTTAAATTCTTGGGTAAACAGAGATGCTAATTTCTCACTGTTTATTTTAACTAAATTGTTAGCATTACCTTGACTATTAGGATTAGTAAAGTCGCCGTGAATGTCGCTAGTTGTAAAATTAGCTGAAGTGACAATCAAAGTTTGCCCATCTACAACTACAAACTTATGGTGCATTAAGTTGCTACCTTTAGAACCATCAGCCGTATCATCAATCATGGGGATACCTGCATTTTGCAGCATCACTAAGGCATCCCTTTGATTAATTTCATCTGAGCTTATCTGACCATCATTGTTACGGTCTACAAGCTTTTTAAATTCTTGGTAACGCTGTTGTTCTCGCTGTGGAAATTGTGCTAATTCATTTGTACTAAATGAACTCCAAGGACGGCTATAAGTATTTTCTAAAATTATCCTTACCTTGACTCCAGCTTGATGTTTATCAACCAGTGCTTGGGCAATTTTAGGTAATCTTAATTCTTGAACTGCCACATCTACAGTAGATTTAGCATTGGCGATCGCATCGACAATTATTTGCTCTAAATCATCCCCTGTACGTTTCTGCTGACGGTAAGCCTCTGTATAGCCTGATGCTTCTGAATGGTTAAAGTAAACTTGAACTAACGGATCTTGAGGTAATGGCTTGAGGCGGTAGTTTTGGGACTGCACTGCTTTACAAGCATTAACAGTCAACGCCAGCAATAAAGCACAACACAAACGGATTTTGACAGAATTAAATAGAAACACCTTGTTGAGAGCAGGTAAATAAACTAAGTACTTTGCAGCAAAAGCAAGTATTTTTCTGTTCATTAGCTTAATTGCTATATCAGCACCAAGGCAAGTTAATTTTTATCAATAAAATGATCAGTGTTTGCCAAAGTCATTTAATGATTTTTCTAATCACCAGTCCTCAATCCCCAGTCCCAGAAAATCGCAGGTAACGTTTAATTTCACCCACATACTTATAATGACTATCAAAAATCAGGTTTAATATAAATACGATCAAGCTGCAAGCAAATAGAGTTCCCGTCTAATCAATATTCTCACGTCAGGCGCGATCGCCCATGAAGTAAGAGTATAGTCTGCGTGCAGGTCTGAGCATAAATTTAGGTTTTATGTCAAGAAGAAAAAAGCTCTTTCCCTGTGGTCATAGAGGATATGGTCAGACCTGCCATCGCTGTCTTCAAAAAAGCTTAGTATTGCAACAAAAACAACAGCAAAAAAAGCAGTGGGAGCAAACTTTCGCCCAAGATCCAATTGATTTAACTAATCTACCCACTCATGTAGTATTAAAAGCACGTTCGATTATTAGTGCATTACAAGAGCAAAAAAGCTATCGAGAATTTGGGGGGAAACGCTTGCGCCATAACCGCTTGGTTGTCAGCATTCCTGTAACACGCAACTATCGAATGCTCTGCCATGACTGCGGTAATTTTCTAGTACCCAAAGAAGTATTGTCACATGAAGACTACAACATTTGTAAACCAGGCAGTTAACAATTAAGCTGTTGTGTATTTAAATTGTATGTTTTAAAGGGGGAGGAGGGAGGAGGGAGGAGAGAGGAGGGAAGCAAGAGGGTTTGATAACTTTCTTGCGAGTTAAAAATGTCTAATTTAAATGCGCCTTAGCTTAACAATTAACAATTAACAATGAATAAACTTAGAGCCACTACATATAAATGCAAATTGGTATAGTATAACTATGCAAGTTTACCTAGATTATAGCGCCACCACTCCACCTAGACCAGAGGTAGTTGCAGCAATGCAACAAGCTCTAACTCAACAGTGGGGCAACCCTTCGAGTTTACATGAGTGGGGGCAACGAGCATCAATATTAGTGGAACGGGCAAGACTACAGGTAGCTGGATTGCTCAACGCGCCCGATCCAGAATCAATTATTTTTACTTCTGGTGGTACAGAAGCGGACAACCTGGCAATTATGGGAATTGCCAGAAAGTACGTCGTACCCCAACATCTAATTATTTCTACTGTGGAACACTCAGCCGTATCAGAATCAGTGCGGTTACTGGAAGAATCGGGTTGGGAAGTAACTCGTTTACCCGTAGATGTTTGGGGAAGGGTGAGCGAAACTGATTTAAAAAATGCTTTGCAACCAAATACAGCATTGGTTTCAATTATTTACGGTCAAAGTGAAGTTGGAACCTTACAACCCATTGCAAGTTTAGGTAAAATTGCCCGCGATCGCGGAGTGCTTTTTCATACTGATGCTGTGCAGGTAGCAGGAAAAATGCCGATAGATGTGCAACAGTTACCTGTAGATATGCTTTCTATTTCTAGCCACAAATTTTATGGTTCTCAAGGTGCTGGGGCGCTGTATGTGCGACCTGGAATAGAGTTAGTACCGTTGTTAGCTGGCGGTGGACAAGAAATGCAAACCCGATCTGGTACTCAAGCTGTCCCTGCGATCGCCGGATTTGGAGTAGCTGCCCAATTAGCTGCCCAAGAAATGGAATTAGAGATGCACCGTTTAATTAAATTGCGCGATCGCTTATTTGATCAACTAGCTAATAACCCTAACTTAAAGCCTACCGGACACCCAACCCAGAGATTACCTCATCATGTTAGTTTCTGCATTACTGATGCTGGTGAACAACTGACAGGTAAAACCTTAGTGCGACAACTAAACCTTGCTGGCATTGCTATTAGTGCTGGCGCTGCTTGCAACAGTGGTAAACTTAGCCCTAGTAAAGTTTTATTAGAAATGGGCTATAGCGATCGCGAAGCTTTGGGAGCAATTCGTCTTACACTAGGGCGTGACACTACTGAAGCAGATATAGATTGGGTAACAATGGTTATTCAGCAAATCTTGGCAAGATTACTACCAGCTTTAGTTTTGCGCTGAATATAATGCTTCCTCAATATTCATTAGTTATTCCTATATATAACGAGCAAGAAACAATTTTAGAACTGTACCGTCGAGTCAGTGCTGTGATGGATCGCCTCGATGGTACAGTTGAATTAGTTTTAATCAATGATGGTAGTCGTGACCAATCTTTAAAATTAATTCGGGAAATACATCAACAGGATCAGCGAGTTTGTTATTTAAGTTTTGCTCGTAACTTTGGTCACCAAATTGCGGTCACGGCTGGCTTAAATTTTGCTCGTGGTCAAACAGTAATTGTATTAGATGCAGATTTACAAGATCCGCCAGAGTTAATCCCAGATATGGTGGAAAAATGGCGACAAGGTTATCAAGTAGTTTACGCTCAAAGAACTCAACGCCATAAAGAAACTTGGTTTAAACGCTTTACTGCTTATACTTTTTATCGCATTCTCAAGAATTTAGCAGACGTTGAAATTCCCACCGATACTGGGGATTTTTGTTTAATGGATCGCCAAGTAGTTGATGTGTTAAATTCCATGCCAGAGCGCAACCGCTATATTAGAGGATTACGAGCATGGGTTGGCTTTCAACAAACCGCCATTGGTTTTGAGCGAGATCCTCGTTTTGCTGGCGATGTTAAATATAGTTTTCATAAATCTTTAGCTTTAGCAGTTAATGGTATTGTATCTTTCTCAAAAGTACCATTAAGGCTTTCAACTTATATCGGTTTGCTATCAGCAGTTATAGCAATAATTATGGCTTTATTAGTCATATATTGGCGTTTTTTTGCTGGTAGTTCGACTTTAACTGGATATGCAGCACTGATTGTGGCGGTCTTTTTTATTGGAGCAGTGCAATTAGTCAGTATTGGCATCTTAGGTGAGTATATCGGGCGGATATATGAAGAAATAAAAGGCAGACCATTGTATACCTTGGCAGAGGTAGCAGGGTTTGACAACAAAAGTCAGCAGTCAGCCATCAGCAGTCCGCCGTTAGCGTCTAATGATTCCTGAATGCCTTTATTACTGATAATTGATAATTGATAATTGATAATTGAAACAATGGCAGAACTACCTAAAACCCTAGAAGAAGCGATCGCACAAGCCCGCGAAGCTACCAAAACCGCGATCGCAGATGGTCACACCCGTCTGATGGTTGAATTGGTGTTCCCAGAACTCAAAACCATGCCTGTAGCATCGCAATTTATCCCAGAATTGGAAGAATACGGTTCACACCTGAAAGTATTCTTTACTGATGCTGGTGCGGCGGCGTTAGCGCGTCGTGACTGGGGAGAAGTACCTTTTAAAATATCCGACTTAGGCAGCAGCAGAAGTTCAGTACAGAATAAAATTGAGGAAGAAGATCAGATTTTCTTGTTGATTGAGCCTTCGGCAGTAGAAATTGCCCAAGTAGAACAATTATGTAATGCCGCAGGCGATCGCCCAGTAATTTTACTTGTTCCTCGCTTAGAAGATGCTGCCGTTGTTGGTATTGGTTACGCTGCACGTCAATTGCGCGATCGCTTCATCAAGACTCTTTACTCCAGTTATTACATCAGACCACTAGAAGGCGCAGCCTTATTTCGTTCTCATCCCTCCCCCTGGCAAGTTTGGCTTGAAACCAACGACGACTATAATTTGATAGCCGAAGAAACTCAAAAGCCTGTCGGAGAAACACTCGATCAAATTATTCTCAAAGCCACTACCCCAACTACTAGCAATAACCCAGAAACAGCAGAGCAATTAAAACCTAAAAAACCAGGAATATTTACCAATATGCAAAGATTTTTAAAAGCTTTGACTCGATAAATTTAGGCTATACCGTATTTGTGGCGATCAGATAAATCTGATTGTAGGGGCGGGTTGACCTAGATTTAAGTATCCAACAAAAATCTCAATTAAACCCGCCCTACACAATGTAATTCATCAATTATTTTTAGGTAGTATATGCGCTTTTCAATTCCTACTATCGCCTTATCTAGTTGTTTCATTATTTCTGCCGTGTTCGCACAAACTCAGCCACTAAAAACAACTGTTCCCACCTGCGCCCAAAACGGTAAAATTACTGGATCAGTGATTGAATTTGGTGCAGCCGACAGAACTATGTACACCTCAACAACAATTGATGCTACTGGGAAAATTACCATTAATCCTACCTTATGGAACCATAACAACCCTGGTTTCCAGCCAATAGTAGATAAAATCTCTCCCTCCACTGTGCAAGCTATCATCAAGTTAGCGAATAATGAAAGCTTTCGGACACTAAAAAGCGATCCCTATAAGTATGCGTTAGGGGAAGCTCGCCAAACTTCTAATTACTTTACTGCTAACCCAATCAAATTTATTCAAATTAATCAACCCTGTGCTAACCATACTGTTACGGTTAGCCTTGGTAAAGAAGGGGAGATGTTGCGTTTTGCTAGAAATTATAGCAGCGATCGCCGTCTGCGTGTCCTCAGTTTAAAACAACTTCCTAATAGTACTCAACTATCTTCCAAGGAAATTAATCAATTTGATGAAATATACGAACTACTAAAAGATTTAGAAGCTGGAGTAACACAAATATCCCTTGGGCAAGAATCAATTCCTCGTTGGGGTAAGAGAAATTTATTAGATATTGCGTTACAAGTAGCGAAAGAAAGTGACGATGCTCTTCCAGATTCAATTACATATATAGAGACAACTCGTCAAAAACTTGATGGGTTACCTAGCAATTTAAATAATCCGTCAACTAACAAAGTTTATTTAGTAATGATGAAAGGAAAGTTTACACTTAATCGCGTTCCCCTACCCGTGAGAGCTAAACTTCCATCAGGCAATAATTTAAACTTGACTGTTGATGGCAACACAGGTCAGGTAGTAAGTTTAGGAATAAATGATTTACCTGCCGACTTAAAGCAGTTAGGAGAAATCAAAAATCTGACACAGTTTACCAAATTTTAAATTTTTGCTCGTACAAACGTCAATGTTTATGAGGAAGTATCTAAAAACTTTATAATCCTAATATAGTTAAGGTTAAAAAGGGAGAAATCTATGAATAAACCAACAGCAGAAAGCATTAGACGCAGAGGGCGAGTATTTCCCGAAATTCAATGGACAGAAGAACAAAAAGCCCAACATAGAGCAAGACAACAAGCATTCTATGAACGTTGCTGGGCAATTTATGAGCAACTAAAACCTAAACTGCTTGATAAATATTATGGTTGGTACATTGCCATTGAGCCGGATAGTGGCGACTATTTTATCGATCCAGATCAAGAAGTAGCAAGTCGAAAAGCTCGTGAAAAGTATCCTAATGTCATTCATCATATTTTTGGAATTAATGAAACTGGCGTGAGTGGCAGAATATGATTCAAGGAAAATTTGGAGATAAAGCACAGGTATATTTTGACGTTGAGTTAATTGATCAAAATAACTTAAGCCTCTCTCTGCGATCGCATCCTCTAACTTCTGTAACAAAAATTTTCCTAATCCTTGCCTCCTCATACTTGACAAAAGATACATTTTGCGTATTTCTACTGCCTTGTTTCCACGCGACACAGGATAATAAGCACTTGTACCAACTATTTGTCCTTGTTGTTCAACTACCCAAAACTCTCCCCCTGTAGCTAAAAAACATTCTTCTACTTCCAATACATCACGATCTGCGCCTTCCGGTTCCCAGCCTAACTTGTATTGAGTTAAAACAGAATGAATAACTTCAGCAGCAGCAATGCGATCGCGCTGTTCCCAGTCACGAATTACAAAATCTCGGTAATTAACTTTCACTAGCTATGAATTCTCGGTTCAGGGTGAAGAGTTTCTAGCAACTTACTTTCTGAAACAGCTAATTCTTCCAGTCGTTGTACAACTACATCGCGCTCAAAGTAAGTATCAGCCAAAACCCAATAAATCCCAAAGTGACGCGCCTCAGATGCCATCAAACTACCATAAAATTGGGCTAACTCAGCATCAGGTAAATTAGTTGCTAACAATCCTAAACGCTCATGGCTACGAGCTTCAATTAACCCAGAAACTAATAAAGCATCTAAAAGTCGATTAGGTTCATCACGGCGAATTTGAGCATTTAAACCCCCACCATAAGGAGGTGCTGCAAGTGGAGCAAATGGAATACCTCGACGTTCTAACCAGTCGTTTACTTGATCAAAGTGTTCCAACTCTTCGCGGGCGATCGCAGTTAGCATCCGTACTAACTTAGTATTGGAGGGGTAACGAAACATCAAATTTATTGCCACCCCCGCAGCCTTGCGTTCACAGTGAGAATGGTCTAGTAGGATTGTATCTATATTATTAATCGCTTGCTCAACCCAAGCAGAACTGGTAGGTTCTTTAAGGGCATTAATTACTGGTGGTGTTAATAGCACAGGTGATGTGGAACTTAAATTAACCAAAATTTGACATTTAAAATATCTAGCCAGATTTAGTAGGTAATGTTATTTTACTTGCTCAGTCTAGCACCTGCCAAAGCAGTCTAAACCATAAAGGAGCAATTTTTAGCTAGGGATATATGATCAACGAATGTGTAAGCTATAATATCCAGAAGTCAGTTAGACAATCAAAGAAAATTCAACAGCTAACTGCTATAAATGCGTCTTACCTTAGTAAGTTCTACATAATACAAAGTATCTCCGCAATGAACCGCCTTTAGAACGATGAAAGATTAAGTATTAATCAGTAATAATTAATGCAGTATTCAAGTAAATCAATTCAGTCAATAAATAGGTAATCTATACTTATGACTGCGATCGCTTGAAACTGTACAAACCCTCTGTAGTTTCGTTGTAGACAGTATTGTGATCAATCGGATATTTAATAGAAGCAAAACTCCCCGTCGGATTGTGATCGGTGATGTGCATGGACACTACGATGGGTTGATGAAACTGTTGGAGGCGGTCGCGCCCAAGCCAGACGATCAAGTTTATTTTGTAGGCGATTTAATTGATCGCGGCCCTCACAGCGCTCAGGTGGTGGAATTTGTTAAAAAAAGCCCCTATCACTGTTTGCTAGGTAACCACGAGCAAATGTTACTAGCGGTTTTTGCAGATGGAGAAATAAATGAAACAGCCCTGCAAGGATGGCTCTATAGCGGCGGACAAGCAACTGTTAACAGTTATCCCAATGGTAACGTTGACCCAAAGCATATTGAATGGCTGCGTAGATTGCCTACATACCTAGATTTAGGTGACATTTGGTTAGTCCATGCAGGTGTCGATCCTAATCAACCAATTGAGAAACAAAGTTCGGAACAATTTTGTTGGATTCGTGAACAATTTCACAGTATACGTCAACCATACTTCCGAAATAAGCTGATCATCACAGGTCACACCATCACATTTACCTTGCCAGGAGTTGCCCCTGGTCAACTAGCGATGGGCAATGGTTGGTTAGATATTGACACTGGTGCTTATCATCAGAAAAGTGGTTGGCTAACTGCGTTAGATGTCACTAACGACATGGTTTATCAAGTCAATGTTTCCAAGCTGCGTGTGAGGAAGCGATCGCTCAAAGAATCAGTAACGCGAATCGATCCCTCTAAAGTAAGAGTAAGCAAGCGCCGCTAGTTACTGATAGCGTAGCAAAGCCTTAACTTGGGTGTTATAAGTAGTACTGTTTAAACCAGCACCAACATTAGCACGAGCAGGATTAATCAACTTTTTGAGATTATTAATGCGATCAGTTGTGGGTGGGTGAGTACTCAAGAAAGTAGGAACTCTACCTTGACTACCAGCTAGTAGCTTTTGCATAAAAGATACCATTGGCGACTCAGCATAGCCTGCACGTCTTAACATCTGTAACCCTTTTTGATCGGCATCATACTCATCACTGCGACTGCGAGGACGGCTGAGGGCTAGTTGTACACCAAGTTGAACTGCTTGGCTATTATTAACCCCGGCGGCTGTACTAATTCCTTGAGCGATCGCTGTTTGACGCATTTGCTTAACCGCATGACGACCAGAAATGTGAGCAATTTCGTGAGCAATTACACTAGCTAACTGAGCTTCATTATCTGCTGCTGCGATCGTCCCAGTATTGATATAAACAAAACCGCCCATTGTAGCAAAAGCATTAATCCCTGGGTCGTCCACAACCTGAAACGTATAAGGTATATCGGGGCGATCGCTATTTCTAGCTAGGCGTTGACCAATCTGATTAATATACTGATTTAGTTGCCGATTACCATAAAGCCTGACATCATTATTGACAATCTGCTGATTAATTTGTTGCCCAAGCTGAATTTCCTGGTTAGTAGACATATTAGACAACTGAACTACCCGCGCACCTTGAAGTAAAATATCAAACCAGCTAATTGCCTGACTAGCTTGGGGCGTACCTACAATCAGACTTGTCGCTACCGTCGCAGACAGCAATGGATAATACCAAGGACGATGGGAAGCACTTTTTAAACAGGACAAAGAGGTGAATTTCATAGCAACTCAGATGACTAATATGAAAGAAGTTTTAACTATAGCTGTGAATTACAGACGGAATTTCAGGTAATATGTTGCCATTTCAGCCTTATTTACGCCAAGTTTCTTCTATCTCTAGAGGAATATTTTTAACCTTAGCTCTAATAGCTGATCGCTGACGGCAGAATAGTTAAACTTAATTTTTGCAAATAAGCAATAGCATGGTAATTTAACAAATGGCTTTAATAACAAGCATTTTCTATCTAGTAAATTAATAGACTAGAAAGTGCTGATAAAAGCTGTTAGCGGTAGCTAGGACAACTTTTCATGGCAATTTTGGATTCTCAAGGACGGCTGTTTGGTAAGGTAAGCATTTTAGACTTTGCTGCTGCCTTAGTAATTTTATTAGTTGTGGTAGGGATTTTCTTTGTACCTGGAACTGGTGGTTCTGTGGCTCAAACTGGTACTACGAAACCTGTTGAAGTCGATGTACTGGTTAGGGGTCTAAGTGTACTAGATCCCAATAGTTTAATTGAGCAATTCAACAAGGAAAAGAAGACAAATCTGATCATCCGTAATCAACCTTATGGTGAGATTGATATTAAATCAGTGAAAACACTAGCCAGGACAGTGATTGTTCCACAACCAGATGGTTCTGCCAAAGCACTTCCCGATCCTCGACCAGATGCTTATAGTACTGATATGTTAATGGTACTAGCTGGTCAAGCACAAATAACTAAAACAGGGGCAGTATTAGGCAACAGTAAAATCAAAGTCGGTACGACCTTAGAATTAGAAGGCTTCAATTATGATTTCAATGCTAGTGTGATTCGTATTCGCATTAAATAATAAACTTGCTACTCACAAGTTTATTTGCATGATGATTTGAGATGTTTGTTCAAAGTTTACCATCGTATAGTATAGGGACGTACCAGAGTACGCCCCTACAATTCTAATAACTTCAAAAATCGCCTAATTAAACCAATAGTTACCCCTGGTAATTCTAATTGTGGGGTTAGTCCCACATCATCTAAAGATTGAAATATTTTAATTGCTTGGGTGTTAAGTGCAGCTAGTCGCTTACCAATTTCTGGGCTAGTAAATTGAGACTGTTGACCCCAAATAATCGCGGTGGGAGTATTTAACTGAGTAATATAAAGAGATAAATCAAAACATAAATCTCCCCGTACAAAAGCTAGCGCGGCATATTCAGCATTAGGTTGTTGGGCAGATTCCAAATAAGCCTCTACAATTTCTGGAAAAATACGACTAGGACGGGCAAATTGACGTTGTTCTAAAAAGCTGCGAATGCCAGCACTGTTAGCCACACCAGCATTGTAGAATATGCGGTCAAGAATGGGAGTGCTGATGATTTGGGCAAAGAAGCTACGGGTATAACTTTCCGCAAAGTCCGACAAACCTGTTGCTGTGGTTAAAATCAGAGATTTGAATAAATCAGGACGTGCGATCGCAGCCCGAATAGTAAAAGCTGCCGTTAGGGAAGAAGCAACTACTGATACCGGAACAGAGCAAGTTTGCTCAATAAACTCAATGATCGTAGTGATATAATCATCAATTTTATAATTACGAACAGGATGCTCGGAGCGTCCCCAACCAATTAAATCTGGTGCTAAAATTCGATATTCACTCGCAAAAGCTGGATAAACTTTCGACCATTCATAAGCCGAGGAACCACCACCAAAACCATGTAAAAAAACCAAATTAGGTAGGTCAGTGAAATTACTACCATCTACTACTTCCCAAGGGGTTGAGCCTTGTGTGTAGTAAACCATACGACCTAGTGAGGTAACTATAGACTGCTGTTCAAATCCAGGGGGCAGAATCATATATATAAGCTGTTGTGTTTCTAAATTTTATCTTTTAGAAAGAGAGGAGGGAGGAGAGAGGGTTATAGAATTTGATAATTTTTCTTCTTTATTAAAAATGTACAATCTAAATGCGCGTTAGCTTACCTATTTTGTAGTTATCATCTTGACTGATGGTGGTTACTCCAAACTTCTGACCAGAGGTTGATTCCCAAGTAAAGCCAGTATTCTATTACCATAGAAGCCTGCATAGTTATAATTTATCTCAATTAAGCAGGAAAGCAACGTGGCACAAGCGTCGTTTCCGTGGCAGCAACTCGTTAACCAGATGCAACGCTTATCGCTGTCACAAGTAAAACTAAAAACTCTCAAACAGTTTCAGCTACACCGTTTTAAAGGACCAGGTGGCTGGCTACTTGCCTTAACGCTCTTTGTAGCAATGCTGTTTTGGAACTGGAAACTCCTTCTAGCAACTAGCACAGGCGTTTTTATCATGTTGCTGGTTTATCTGATGCAGGAGTGGGACTGGCAAGTACGTTGGTCTGAACTGCGTCGGTTATTCGGTGGCTCAAATCGGCAATTAACTCTAGCTGTGGGTAGTGGGGGCATTGCCTCTCTCAGTACCTACATGGCTGTTTCTATATGGGTAGAATCAGATAGCCCCTGGATAGGCGCAGGTGCGATTATTCAAGGCTTAGGAACTTTAATTACGATCATTCTGCTGGTTTGGCAAATTATCAATCGTCAATTAAGGCAAGATGAAGCTAAACTCAACAATTTGTTGACAGATTTGACAGATAATGATCCATTAAAACGTCTGATTGCAGTTAGGCAACTTACGCAACAGATTAAAGACCATCAGTTAGAGCGAGATCAGCGCCGTCAGATTGCCGATTATTTCGGTTTAATGTTGAGTCGTGAGCAAGAATCTGTAGTTAGGAATGCGCTACTTGATGGCATTCAAGTTTTGGATAATACTCAGATTTCTGCTAAAGGCGCTAAACCTTTGCAGATGCCATTAACAATCAAGCGTTCTACAGAAAAAATTAGTCGCCAGTAGTCTGGCTTGCAGAAATAGATAACTATTTCCAGTGATGTCAAGAATAGACTTTAACAGGAGAAAAACCCGATGGTTGTAGAGAATAAATCTATCCTTACATTAGCCGTCGATATTGGCGGCAGTGGCATCAAAGTTATCGTGTTAGACGAAGCTGGCAAACCCCAAACTGAACGTAGCCGCGTGGAGACACCACAACCTCCTAAGCCAGATGTGGTAATTAATGCGATCGCTTCTTTAGCAGCCACACAAGGGGTATTTAACCGCGTATCTGTCGGCTTTCCTGGGGTCGTGCGTGGCGGTATTACTGAAACAGCAGCAAACTTAGATTCTGATTGGTTAGGGTTTGATTTAGGCGCAGCACTATCTGATCGTTTAGGTAAGCCTGTACGAGTAATCAATGATGCTGATATGCAGGGTTTTGGGGCGATTTCAGGTATTGGAGTTGAACTGGTAGTTACCTTGGGAACTGGTTTTGGTTCAGCACTATTTTTAAACGGCAAATTAATCCCAAATTTGGAAATAGGACACCACCCATTTCGCAAAAGTGAAACCTACGAAGAGCAACTAGGGCGAGAAGCTTTAGAAAAAGTTGGCGATAAAAAATGGAATAATCGCTTAGAAAAAGCGATCGCTTCCCTACAACGTATGCTTAACTACGATTACCTTTATATCGGTGGTGGTGAAGCCAAAAAAGTCAGCATCTACCTACCACCAAATGTCAAAATCATTCCCAATATTTCAGGTTTATTAGGTGGTATCGCCTTGTGGCGAGATTAGATTGAGCTACAGGCAATCAGCTATGCGTGCCAAAAGTACGCATATCATTAGCAATTTGCCTTGCTCCCTGATTAAGATCATTCATAGCAGCAACTACCTGTTGAATAGCGATCGCTTGCTGTTTAGCATTCAAAGAAATTTGTTGAGAATTTGTAGCAATATTATTAACAGCAGCTACAACACTTTCAACAATATTTTTGCCTTCTTCTGTCACCTTAACCGTAGAATTAGTAGCTTTTTGAATATCTTGAACTAAAGCATTAATTCGTTGTGCTGACTTCTTGCTTTGGTCAGCAAGTTTACGAATTTCTGATGCTACAACCCCAAACCCTTTACCATGTTCACCCGCCCTTACTGCTTCAACAGCAGCGTTGAGCGCCAACATATTAGTTTGATTAGCTAACTCACTAACCAGGGTAGATATCATCCCGATTTGTTGAGTCTGTTCACTTAAATGTTTAATTTCTTCACCTATCTGCCCAACTTTTTCCCTTAAACTAGAGTCTTGATATACTTGCGGGCTATCTATTTGTTGATTCCCATCTACCAAGCTTAAAACTTCTCTAGTTCCAGCAGCAGCAGCTTCAGATTGAGACGCTGAAGCTTGCGATGAAGCACTTAACTCATCCATAGTGCTAGTAGTTTGGTTAACAGAACTAGCTTGCTGCGCCAGTGCGTTTTCTAATTCATTCGTTCTCGCTTCTAGCTCTTTTGCCATCAAGTTTAAAGAACGAGCTAGACTGCCTAGTTCATCTTGCCGATGATCCTCAACAGAAATATTATAATCTCCCTGAGTAATCTTATTAGTTGCGTCCATAAGTTTTCCTAACGGATCGGCAATTTGTCGGCGTAAAACTAGAAAAACTATGGCAATTACAATTAAGAGAACAGCTAGACCACTAAATAAAGTAGAACGTGCTATTTCCAGAGCTTTTTTCGTTAAAATTGATTTAGGCAAAACTGTGACAAAATACCAATCAGGTCCTGTAAGCTTAGTAACAGCAAGATAGTCACTATTTTGCTTATTTTCAATAATTACTTGATTAGATGAGTTCTCATTAACTAATTTTAAAATATTTTTTAGGTGTGCATCTCCTGACTCAGAAATATTAAATACGCCTTCCTTTTTCTGAATCTCATTCATTAATTTGGGGTGAGCAATTAAGCGCCCATCTCCCCGAAATATAATGTTGTAACCGCCCTCTATATTTTGATTAACTGTTCTTTCCAGCACTTGATCCAATAAAACATCATGTCCGATAGTAGCAATATGTCTGCCATTTAAATCCACAGGTGTTTCACACGAAACCATCCAATCTTTGGCAACTTTGTCATAATAAACACCCGTCCAAACTGTTTTCCTTGCTGGATTCTGCTGCTGACTAGCTACCGATACATATTCTTCATTAGGCATATACAAATCAGCCGTCGCTTCCTGCGCCCAGGTAGGAAATTTCGGCCAATAAAGCACCATAATGTTTTCAGGGGTAGTAATATATGTGTTCTGAAAACGGTTTACCCAGGCAGAGCCGTAGGAATTTACTAAATTATAAAAAGTAAGTACACGACGACGAATATCTGCATTAATATTTACAGATTTGCCAATATAAACACCAGCCTGTTGTCTCCCATCAAATTTATCAGGGCGGTTACGAATTACTTGATCTTTAGACTTCACAAATAACTGCTCAAACTGCGGTTTTGGATCTTGATTTCTAGCAGATTGTAGCCGCGTTAATAATTGCTGTTTTAAAATGACATGATTATCTTGAGCAAGGAGGAATATAGCTTTTTCTCGTTCGCCTCGTTCTACGACATATTTTTCTAGTTGCCCTAGTGTCTGTAATTTAATACTATTGAAAACCTGAAAATAACTAAAAGCTGTAGAGGCAACAATTACACTAGCAACACCTACTGTAATCTGTATCAGTGTTTTACGAGTAATAGAGCCTGTTTTTGAAGGCGCTATGGATGAGTTGTTATTTTGAAGCTCACCATTAGTTTTTTTAGAGAACATTTAAATATTTATTGATAAATAAAGGATATAACAGTTATTTCAACTGTCAGGAAAATAGTCCGCACCCTGTAATTTTTAAAATCTTCTTTAAAAGTGTGTAATTACACTTTTATCTATGCCAAAATTCTTTCTATCATAGCATTTGCTTGTGAAGAGTAACCACCGCCAAACAGGTTAAAATGATTCAAAATATGATACAAATTGTAAAAAATTTTTCGTTGTTTATAACCTGGAGTTAGAGGAAAAACTTCGTTATAGCCACGATAAAAAGCGGGTGGAAATCCACCGAATAATTCAGTCATGGCAAGATCTACTTCGCGATCGCCCACATAAGCCGCAGGATCAAAAATTACAGGTTCTTCTGTAGCAGTAAAACCTGCATTTCCTCCCCACAAATCCCCGTGTACTAAAGATGGTTGCGGCTGATGTGCTAGTAGTTCTGGAATAGATTTAACTAAAGTATCTCCCTTGGGAAAATTTCCACCTTTGCGCCTAGCAAGTTTTAATTGATAACCAATGCGGTATTCTGCAAAAAACTCCGCCCAATTTTGTGTCCAAGTATTAATTTGTGGCGTAGAACCAATCGTATTATTTATTTCCCAACCAAAATTACCCAGAGCAAAACTTGGAAGTGTCCACTGGTGCATTGCTGCTAGTTTACGCCCCATTTCTTCCCAATTTTGATTGCCACTACCACGCCCTAAATCTAGCCACTCTAATACTATGTATGCGGAAGTAGATGCTGTCCCCCAACAAATAGGTTTAGGAACCCGAATAGTTTGGGTTTCCACCATTTGCTTTAGCCCCAGCGCCTCAGAGACAAACATATCAGCTAAAGACGCTTGATTTATTTTGACAAAATACGTGCGTTGACCATTACTAACAGCATAGCCTTGATTAATACAGCCCCCACTAACAGAGCGTTGGCTATTAATAAAAAAATTTTCTTTAGTTACCTCAGAAATATGATTGGCAATATCTGTCCACATTGTTAGGTTCTCAGTAGGTCAACGCCAGTTAAATATTACTCCCTTCCCACTAAAAAATTACCTAATCATATTCTTTTTCCTGGGCGTTCTAAAACGCTGGCGCGTTAGCTGCTTCGCAGCCGCTTCGCGAACGCTTCGCTAAGGCGTTTTGGCGGTTTTTCAAATAGGTATTCGCCATCGCGGGAAGGGAGTAAGATGTAATATTTAAACTCCCTCTGCTTCCACTGAACATAATACTAACTAGCAGAGGGTTTACTAACAACAACACCATAAGCATCTGGAGATAAATAGCGTTGCGCTGCTGTTTGCAGATCAACAGCATCAAGGGCTTGAATCCGAGCAGGATAATTTAAAGCAGGAGCCAAATCACCTAGCATTGATTGATAGTAACCGTACAAACCTGCACGTGCGCTCGGTGTTTCATTGCTAAAGATAAAGCGATTTGCTACTTGGGTTTGTAAACGCGCAATTTCTGCTTCAGTAATCAATTCTGTTTGGATGTTACGAATGTGTTGAGAGATCGCACTCTCAACCTCAACTAAATTCTCTGCTGGCAACTGCGCCCCAATATAAAATAAACCTTGATGCAGATGCGTAATATTACTAGCCCCTATCTGCGAAACCAAGCGCCGATCTTCCCGTAAATCTCTCACTAAACGAGACATCCGACCATGACTTAAAATTGCCGCCAAAACATCCAAACCGTAAGTCTGGGATAATTGATTAAAGCCTGGAACCCGCCAAACCATCACTAAACGAGCTTGCTGAAGACTATCATCAACATATTCTCGACGCACAATTTCGTTGAAAGGTTGTTCAGGTTCAGCAATCAACTTTTGAGCTTTATAAGCGGGTGTTTCTTCCCATCCTAACTGTTCAGTTAGCGGAGAATTTTTTAAATAATCATTCCTAACTTTTTTGGCATTAAAACTTTCTGTTACCGTCTCAATTAATTGCTCAACTGGTAAATTCCCCACAGCTACCGCAGTCATCGAACTTGGCTGATACCATTGGCAATGAAAATCCCGCATTTGTTGAGCAGTCAGCTTTTCAATTACTTCTGCAGGTCCTAATACTGGGCGACGATAGGGTAATTTTCCAAATGCTACATCAATCGACCTTTGGTAAATCCGACGGCTAGGATTATCTTCTGAGCGGCGAATTTCTTCTAAAACAACCAATCGTTCGCGTTCAAAAGCTTGATCGGGAATCGTGGGATTCATTACCACATCAAATTGCAAAGGCGCTAAATCAGCAAAATCTTTAGGTGCTGTTGTGATGTAGTAGTGGGTATAATCCTGGCTCGTAGCAGCATTAGTTACAGCCCCTCGCTCCTCAATTAAACGCTCAAACTCACCACTTGGCAGTTGGGGCGTACCCTTAAATACCATGTGTTCCAAAAAGTGAGCCATGCCGTTGATCTCTGCTGACTCCACAGCAGAACCAACACCTACCCAAATACTAAGATTAACAGCCTCCACTGGTAATTGCTCGGCTATAATGGTCAGCCCATTAGGTAGTTTGTGGAGTGTAGGCGCATTCAATATGGAAGGCTTAAGCAGGGTTGAGGTCATGAGTTTTTTGCCGATCAGCTTTTCTTTTTTTATCTTACCTGCCTTAATAGTTCATCCATCTTATAGGGTGAAACTGTCAATTGAGCAATAACTAACCTAGTATCTAATTTTCACCTCGCTGTTGGGAAGCCAAAAATTCACGTAGGCGCAGCAAGCTAAAGCTTTGACTTAAATTTAATGGCAATACAGATATCCCCTCTAGGCGAGACTGCACCCAACCTTCGCCCCAGTACCATTCGTGATAACCGTCAATTCCTTGGCTTAATAACAGGCGTAAACAGTTAAACTCTGCTACATCTACTTGATGCTGGATCACAACTAATCCAATTGAGCTATTAAATATTAAGCCTTGATGTAATTCTTCTGGTAGTCCAGATGCAAATTGCTGAGGTAAAAGCCATCGGCGCAGATGGCTAAGACGCACCAGACTATCGCGAATAACGCTTGCGGGTGCTTCCACTTCAATACGGATAGCGCTTTGTTGAAAGGTTCCTAGCATATTTCCAATTGCTACAAGAAAAGAAAAGTTTCTACCTGATCTCAGCTTAACCAGTAACAATGACAACAGCCCAGCCTTGATGTTCGTTAAGATCAAAGTAAATTTGTTAAAAAGCAAGATTTTTCATGGCTGATCAGTTAATTCGTGCCACTGCGGCTGATGGTGGCATTAGAGCCGTTGGTGTGATTACAACTCGCCTCACAGAGGAAGCTAGAAGGCGGCACAAGCTTTCTTATGTAGCTACGGCAGCGTTGGGACGCAGTATGTCATCTGGACTGTTGTTAGCTTCTAGCATGAAACCACAGCAGTCGAGAGTCAATATTCGGATTAAGGGTGATGGTCCGTTGGGTGGACTTTTGGTAGATGCTGGATTAGATGGAACGGTACGCGGTTATGTAGAAAATCCATCGGTTGAACTACCACCAAATGCCAAGGGCAAATTAGATGTTGGTGGAGCCGTTGGTGAGGGTTATCTTTATGTAGTGCGGGATGTTGGGTATGGCTACCCTTATTCCAGTACTGTTGAGCTAGTTTCTGGGGAAATCGGTGACGATATTGCCCACTACTTGCTAAATTCAGAACAAACTCCTTCGGCACTGGTTGTAGGTGTATTCGTTGACGCTGATGGTGTGCAGGCATCTGGTGGTATATTGCTCCAAGTCATGCCCAAAGCAGCAACAGACGAAGCTTTAGTAGAAACATTAGAATCACGAGTTGCTACGCTATCAGGCTTTACCCCATTGTTACAAGCAGGAAAAACTTTGCCAGAAATTTTTCAACAATTGTTGGGAGATATGAATCTGGTGATTTTCCCTGAAGTGCAAATGTTGCGTTTTCACTGTGGTTGCTCAAGGCAGCGAGTTATGGGCGCTTTGAAAATGCTCGGAGTTGCAGAACTAGAGGATATGATTGAGAAAGATAATGGGGCAGAAGCAACCTGTCACTTTTGTGGGGAAGTTTACCAAGCTAGCAGTGATGAATTAACTGAGCTAATTGTAGATTTGCGATCGCAACCTGTTTAGTTTTTTGTGGTTGTTAATTTGGGTGGTGTGAAGCGTAGGCAGTTAGCAATGTTAGAGCGGTTAGTTGCAACTAGATAAATTAGGCTGAAACTATCGCTTAATAGTGAGCAGGAATTGAGCTAATTGCTTTTATTTCAAGGATGTAGTTATTTCTTTCAAGGGGCAGTAGGATTGCAACTACTGCCTGTGTCATAAAAGAGTATATATAAGACAAACAGCGGGGTTGTATAACATGGCTAGAAATCCCGATATTCCAGACCGTTGGTCTGCTAATCAATCTTCAAATCGCGATCGGTTAGCACCCCCGCGCCGAGGAGAAAGGCGACTTGGGCATAGGGTTAGCCCAATGAGAGAAGAACTGGAAGATGATACACCGAATTTGGTGATTCGTTGGGCTAACCGTCTGCGTTTGCCTACCAGCTTAAAGTTTTGGGCAATAGTGACAGTGGTTGTGTCTGGGACATTTGGATTTACGGCGATGGCGTTGCTGTTTAAGCTACCCGCGCTACCAAATTGTCCAGCAATTTATTGGCCAATGGCTTCAGCTTCGTTACGAATGTATTGTGCTGATTTGGCAGCTAATAAGCAGACGGTGGATGACTTGGTAGAGGCGATCGCATTAGTTGATAGTTTACCCTCTAACCACGAGCTTAGACCTGTAATTAACAGCAAAATTGAAGAGTGGGCGCTGGATATTTTGAAACTGGCAGATCAATCTTTTCAAGATGGTAATTTAGAAGAAGCGATCGCAACTGCTAGAAAAATCCCCTCTAAAACCCCTGCATATAATTTGGTAGAGGCACGGATTGAACATTGGCAAACAGTTTGGTCACAAGCAGAAGGGATTTATCAAAAAGTAGAAGAATTTCTGCGTTTATCTAAGTGGCGTGAAGCTTTTCGAGAAGCTGTTAAACTAACTAACTTATCGAATAATTATTGGTCAACTACTAAATTTGATGAACTGGTTAATCTCATTCAGGTAGCTAAAGAAGACAGCAGTAAGTTGGATAAAGCTTATCAATTATCTAAAAAAGGAGGATTAGATAATCTCTTAGAAGCAGTTAATATAGCTGAAAAACTGGGTTCTCAAAGTTATGCTTATAAGGAAGCCCAAGATTTAATCGCCAAATGCGGTCAACAACTTTTAGAATTGGCGCAGGAATTACTAGACAAGGGAGATTGGCAAAACGTACAGAAAATTGCTAATAGCAAATCTAGCAGCTTGAAATTAGATGCAGAATTTCAAGATTTAGGTGACTTAGCTAATGCCTTATCTCGCGCCGAAGAAGGCACAATTCCAGACCTCGAACAAGCAATAACTCTTGCCCAAAAACTCACTAACGAGCGTCCTTTATACGACAAAGCACAACAATTAATTGGACGTTGGCAGCTAGAAATTCAAGATGTTGCACATTTAGATCGGGCACGTACTTTTGCGAGTTCTGGTCAAGTTAATGATTTAAGGACAGCAATTAACGAAGCGGGGTTAATTCCAGGGAGTAACCCTCGTGGTAGTGAAGCGAGAAATCAAGTTAATCGTTGGGTAGTTCAAGTAGAAACTATTGAAGACCAACCATTATTAGATCGTGCTGAACAGATGGCGAGTTTCGGTAATATTGATTCTCTCCAAAATGCGATCGCACAAGCAAATCAAATTCGCCGAGGTAGGGCGCTTTATCAACAAGCTCAAGGTAAGGTGCAAGATTGGGCTCAACAAGTTCAGCGTATGCAAGATCAACCTGTACTTGACCAAGCCGAAACTCAAGCAAGTTTAGGCAATTTGAGCAAAGCAATTTCTGTAGCTCAACAAATTAGACCAGGACGATTATTATACGGGGAAGCTAAGGATAAAGTTCGACGATGGCTTGATCAGCTTCAACGTTCACAAGACCAACCAGTGCTTGACCAAGCCCAATCTCAAGCAAACGCAGGTAATCTAAATGATGCGGTTGTGACAGCCCAACAAATTAAATCAGGAAGGGCGCTTTCTCGTGTCGCGACTACCAAAATTAGAAGTTGGCAAACACAACTACAAGCCGAACAAAATCTCAATTCAGCTTATCAGTTAGCCAATAACAGTACCCCAGAATCTTTAGCAGCAGCCATTCAAGCAGCTAGACAAGTACCTACTGCCTCTAAATTACGCGCAGAGGCTAACGACGCAGCTAATCGTTGGAGTAATCAACTGTTAGCAATGGCGCAAGAAATGGCACTTAGAGATGTACAAGGCGCGATCGCGATCGCTAAAAATATCCCCCCTAGAACCGATGCTTACGATAGCGCTCAACAGCAAATTCAAGCATGGCAAGGGTCTATTCAACCGCTTTCATCCCCATAAATAAAAAATGCAGATTTATTAGTAGAAAATTAGCTTGCCTCAATTTGTCTAACAACGGTTAGTGCTGAATAGCTAACTCCTGCTGTCCCTTCCCCAGGGTGAGTAGAATCTCCGACTAACCATAAACGTTTAATTGGTGTACGGTTAGCAAAACCAAAGGGACCAAAAGTAGAGACTCGTTGACCAATACCGCCAACAATACCTTGATCGCGAGCAGTGAAGCGGGCAAAGCTGCGGGGAGTTGCCGCTTCTTTATATATTATTGTTTCTGGTGTCAAATGGAAGAATTGAGAAAGCCGAGCGATCGCTTCTTCGGTATACTGCTGTTTTAGTTCCTCATAATTCTCACACTGCCACCAAATTCCTGTATTTGTAAACGAAGAAGCAATAATTGTCGCTTTCCCTGCTGGTGCGCGACCATCCCCAAGTTTACTTACCGATACAAACAAAGAATTATTTTCTCCAATTACACCATCGTAGTCATAAAGAAACTGCAAATGAGGTGGACAATTAGAGGGAATCGCACTTTGATCGACACCTAAATACACTACAAAAGCACCCGATGCAGGTGGTAATTTATCCACGCGCTGTTGATAACCTGCTGGTACTTGTTCCAACAACTGCACCAAATTTTGGGCAGTAACATTAGCAACTATTTGATCTGCTGGTTCAGTCCAAACTTCTCCCGTCTTCTGATTACGAATAACAACACTTGTAGCGCCTGAATTTTCAAGATTTATACCCTCAACCGTATGACGCATTAATAGCTTACCGCCGTATTTTCGTAGGGCTTCAACTAGGCGATCGCTTAATACCTGCATACTACCTTGAAGATGATACAATCCTTGAGGTGCTTGAGATACACCCAAAGCTGTAGCCGCGTATAACAACGCTGTTTCTTCCGCACTTACCTGAGAATAAAGCTTTAATTGTAAATCCAAAAACGTTCTCAATCGCCGATCATTACCTAGTCCATATAACCTGAGCGCATCGCCTACAGTTAATAAAGTAAATGGCAGGGTAATCATCGTATTGGGACGAACCGCCGACACAAGTTGCCACAAATCCCATAAATTACGTGGTGGCAAAACAGGATCACGGGATTGAAATTCAAAGCTTACTTCAAATAACTTAGCCAATAACTTCCAAAAAGGTTCGCTACCTGGAAATTGACGTTGCCTTTCTATCTGCCACTTTTGCGGGTCACGCCAAACATTAATCGGTGTTACTTCACCAGGTAAGTAAACACCACAACCTGGATCACAGTAAGTTGCTGCTGGAATTTCAACCTCTAATTCCTGAAAAATCCGGTAATGAATACCACCAGGTTCCAGTCCCGCTACCTGAGTTGCCCCAACATCAAAAGTAAACCCTTGACGTTTGAAGGTTGAAGCACATCCGCCTGGTACTAAAGCTTGGTCTAAAATTAACACTTGATAGCCACGACGAGCTAACAGCGCACCTGTGGTTAAACCACCAATCCCAGCCCCAATTACCACCACACGGGAATTATTATTATTCATAGAACTGCTGGGCATGACTTATAATCAGTCACTAAGCTAACAGTACGTGCGGAATTATTGTACCGATGTTTACTTGAAGAACATTTATTTCCTCCCCTGCCCCTCTGCCCCTCTGCATTTGAGAAACGCGGTAAAAACGGAAGAACATAAGTGTGCTATTGCGGTTTTACTACTAACACCGAACAAGGTGCATCAGCAACTACTTGACTACTAACTGAGCCTTGTAAAATGCGCTTCATTCCTGTAAGTCCGCGACTACCAATTACTATCAACTCAGCCTTATAAATATATGCCAGACGGATAATTTCCTCTGCTGGCTCACCCGTGACAATTTCTAGTTGACTCTCACAGGGAAGTTGAGCTTGGTAGGATTCTAACTGCTTTTCAATTTGTCGATAAGGTAACTCCTCAGATTGAGTGTGAGGTCGGTCTGCTGCCACATCTACCTCATATCTATCAGAGGGCATAACATGAGACAGAATAACCTTAGCTGTTGGCTGTAGTTGCAGTTGCCCCAATTGTTTAATTACGCGCTCTGATAGTTCTGATTCGTCGAGAGCCACCAAGATAGTTTTTAGCACCACTTTTCTCCTTTCAGCGATCAGCAACACGATTAGCTTTGAGGATTGTCGCGCTAAAGTCAAGGTTTTGGCTACCAAAGCGCAAAAAATTAGTTAGGAGTTAAAAGTGGCTGTGAATTCAAGCAGGTTAAGGTTCGCTCTTACCCTGCGATCGCAGTCTTACTGAATCAGCATGGGATGGTAAACCTTCAGCTTCAGCTAAAACCTGTATAGCATTAGCCACTTTTTGTAGTGCTTTAGGAGAGTATTGAATTAAACTTGAGTGTTTCATAAACGTTTCTACTCCCAAAGCAGAAGCATAACGAGCCGCACCCGAAGTCGGTAGAGTGTGATTTGGTCCAGCTAAATAGTCTCCCACCGCTTCTGGGGTAGAATTACCCAAAAAGATCGCCCCAGCATGACGAATTTGGTTAAGTAACTCCCAAGGTTCTGCGATTTCTAGTTCCAAGTGTTCTGGGGCAAAATGATTAGAAAGTTCTGCTGCTTCTTCTAGGGAATCAACGACAACAATCAAACCATAATGAGCGATCGCTTTTTCTGTAAGTAGTCGTCGCTGGTGATTTCTCAACTGCTGGTCAACTTCGTTCTGTACTTTCTTTGCCAGCACCGAGTCAGTTGTCACCAAAATTGCCGCCGCCATCGGATCGTGTTCCGCCTGCGCCAACATATCAGCCGCTATATATGTAGGATTAGCAGTTTGATCTGCAATAATTAACACTTCCGATGGGCCAGCTAGAGAATCAATCCCCACTGTGCCGTACACCAGTTTTTTCGCCAAAGTAACATAAATATTACCTGGGCCAGTAATTACATCTACCTTGGGGATGGTGTCTGTACCATAAGCCAAAGCGGCGATCGCTTGCGCTCCCCCTACTCGATAAATCTCCTCGATCCCCGCTTCTTGGGCAGCCACCAATACGGCGGCGTTCACCGTTTTATTTGGACCTGGAGGTGTCACCATCACAATTTTAGGAACACCCGCCACTTTTGCTGGAACAGCGTTCATCATTACAGTACTGGGATAAGACGCGCGACCTCCTGGGACATATAGCCCAGCCCGATCTACAGGCGTATACCGCTTACCCAAAACTACATCATCCTCACCAAATTGCACCCAAGATTTAGGCACACGCTGGCGATGAAACGCTTCAATATTTTTGCAAGCTAACTGAATCGCATTTAGTAACTCTTTGGATACCTGTTGATATGCAGCATCCATTTCTGAGCCACTAACCCGCAGATCTTCAATATTTAAATTTTGTCCATCAAATTCCGCAGTATAGTGCAAGAGGGCTTTATCCCCTTGGCGCTTAACCGCTTGTAAAACTTCCCGAACTGTGGCTTCTTTATTAAAAATCTGGTCGTCGTGGGTGCGATCGCAGATCCGCCGCAGTTCAGTTAGTGCCTCAGTCTGCTCAGTAATAATTCGCAGCATGGAGTCGCATTGCCCATCTTAGGTATTATTTATAAGAGTTGAGAATTTAACCAATAGCCGTCAGTCCTTAGCATTTTGCCAAATAACTAAATTACTTCTGACCATTGACTAATTCTTACTCACTCTGTATGGCTTGATTTTAACCTGCTACATAGGCTTGCGTGTAGATCTAATCCTTGTTCATTGATCTGATTTGAAGTGCGTGAACTGATTATTGACTAAATCGACTATAATTTTTAAACGTTATTGATGATATACTGGTCTATCTAGTATTTTTTTGTTCAATCTATCAAATTTTCTGAGACTTAACTGTGGCTAACATCAAGTCTGCTATCAAGCGTGTCGAAGTAGCTGAACGTAATCGGCTGCGAAATAAATCATATAAGTCAGCCGTCAAGACGCTGATGAAAAATTTTTTTACAGCAGTCGATAATTACGCAAGCAACCCCAATCCCGAAGCAATGCAGGAAGTGCAAAGCAGGATCAATGCTGCATACAGCAAGATTGATAAAGCAGTGAAACGCGGAGTACTACACCGCAACAACGGTGCTAATAAAAAATCCCGTTTAGTTAGCTACCTCAAACGGCATCAGACACCAGCAGCTTCATAGGCAGATTCCTAAAACACACGGCATAAGCAATGATCGCATTACTGCCAAGTTTCTTGAATCTGCTCGATAGCTGATTGATCTATTGCTAACTCAATTTCCATCTGACTTTCCCGTAAGGGAGACAGTGAAGAATTAAGTAAGGTCAAACATTTGATACTTCCACAATGCAACTGATAGATACTCACGCACACATCAATTTTGATGTTTTCCAGTCAGATCTAGAGGCAGTACGAGATCGATGGCGTGAAGCTGGTGTTGTGAAACTGGTACATTCTTGCGTAGAACCACAGGAATTTACCAGTATTCAAGCCCTAGCAAACAAATTTCCTGAGCTATCATTTGCCGTAGGTTTGCATCCCTTAGATGCAGATAAATGGACGCATGAAACTAGCGACGAAATTTTATCACTGGCTCGTGCTGATGAGCGGGTAGTAGCTATTGGTGAAACCGGATTAGATTTTTTCAAAGCCGAAAACCAGCAACAGCAAATAGAAGTGTTTACAGCACAACTAAACCTTGCACATCAGCTTGATTTGCCTGTAATTATTCACTGTCGCGACGCAGCCACACAGATGCGAGAATTATTGCAAGATTTTTGGCAGCGCCATGCCCCTGTTAAGGGGGTAATGCACTGTTGGGGAGGGACACCAGAAGAGACAAAGTGGTTTTTGGATCTGGGATTTTATATTAGTTTTAGTGGCATTGTCACCTTTAAAAACGCGACGCAGATTCACGAATCAGCCAAGATTTGCCCAAGCGATCGCATTTTAATTGAAACTGATTGTCCATTTTTAGCACCAGTTCCCAAGCGAGGCAAACGTAACGAACCTTCCTACGTGCGTTACACCGCAGAATTTGTCGCGAACTTGCGGGATGTACCACTACAGACACTCGCTACCCAAACTACCGAAAATGCTTGTAACCTTTTTAGCCTGAGCTTGCCATCCACTTGAGAGGCGCAGCAGTAGTTAGCATTTTCAAAAAACAGTGCGATCGCCGCGAGGCGGCGCGCAAGCTTCGCAAATTTGGTTGTTATGCGTCATAATAAAAAAGGAGTTTCGATGTCCTCTGATCTGGGGTCGCGAGTAAGAAAAGTTGCAGTCACTACAAATTCATCACGGATATAATTTCCCCAACCGCTTTACTCCCCAGTACGGCGGTAATTAGTCATTTAATTCAACACACCAATTAAAGCGAGATTTAAGGTTGTTCTTATACCTGTTGTTAATACCACAAGGTAACTAAAATTTTTGGTCATTTCTAGGGTTGTCAAAAACCCATCTCAGAAAATAAACCACCATTGTCCTAGACAGGATAGAGCCTATTCTGTCAAAAAGGCAAACCGCCAAGTCAAACTAAGTATTTCGCAACAACAAGTGCAAGAGGAGACGCATGGCTAAGACCGACACAACACCCGCTCATATGTTGCCTGACTTAGTTGAAATTCAGCGTTCCAGTTTTCGCTGGTTTCTAGAAGAAGGACTGATTGAGGAACTTAATAGCTTTTCTCCCATCACAGACTATACAGGGAAGCTAGAACTGCACTTTTTGGGCAAGAACTACAAACTCAAGCGACCAAAGTACGACGTAGACGAAGCCAAACGGCGCGACGCAAGTTATGCCGTCCAAATGTATGTTCCAACTCGCCTAATTAATAAAGAAACTGGCGAAATTAAGGAAATGGAAGTCTTTATTGGCGACCTGCCCTTAATGACTGACCGAGGCACGTTTATTATTAACGGTGCAGAACGAGTAATCGTCAACCAAATTGTGCGTTCTCCTGGTGTTTATTACAAATCAGAGACAGACAAAAACGGTCGTCGTACCTACAGCGCCTCTTTAATACCGAACCGAGGTGCATGGTTAAAATTTGAAACAGACAAAAACGATTTAGTTTGGGTAAGAATTGACAAAACCCGTAAATTGTCTGCTCAAGTTTTACTCAAAGCACTAGGCTTAAGTGATAACGAAATTTACGACGCTCTACGCCACCCAGAATACTATCAAAAAACCCTAGACAAAGAAGGTAATCCCAGCGAAGAAGAAGCACTAATGGAGCTTTATCGCAAGCTGCGTCCAGGTGAGCCTCCGACTGTTACAGGCGGACAACAACTATTAGATTCACGCTTCTTTGATCCTAAGCGTTATGACTTAGGTCGTGTAGGTCGTTACAAAATTAATAAAAAGCTGCGGTTAAATATTCCTGACACATTGCGGGTACTGACAGCCCAAGATGTACTAGCAGCAATTGACTACCTGATCAACTTGGAATTTGATATCGGTAGCACAGACGACATCGACCACTTAGGCAACCGCCGAGTCAGGTCTGTAGGAGAGTTGCTCCAAAATCAGGTGCGTGTAGGTTTAAACCGCTTGGAACGGATTATCAAAGAGCGGATGACCGTTTCCGATGCCGAAACTCTCACTCCTGCGAGTTTAGTTAACCCCAAACCATTAGTAGCAGCCGTCAAAGAGTTTTTTGGCTCCTCGCAGCTATCCCAATTCATGGATCAAACTAACCCATTAGCAGAATTAACCCATAAACGGCGTTTATCTGCTTTAGGTCCTGGCGGTTTGACCAGAGAACGTGCGGGCTTTGCCGTTCGAGATATTCACCCCTCACACTACGGACGAATTTGCCCAATTGAGACACCAGAAGGTCCCAACGCAGGTTTGATTGGTTCACTAGCAACTCATGCACGGGTAAATCAATATGGATTTATTGAAACCCCATTTTGGCCAGTAGAAAAAGGTCGGGTTTTAAAAGATAAGCCAGCCTTATATATGACGGCTGATGAAGAAGATGATTTGCGGGTAGCACCTGGAGACATTCCTGTTGATGAAAACGCGATGATTCTGGGTGAGTCAGTGCCAGTGCGTTATCGTCAGGAATTTACCACCACAACTCCTGACCAAGTGGACTATGTGGCAGTTTCGCCAGTGCAAATTATCTCCGTTGCTACTTCTTTGATTCCATTCTTGGAGCATGATGATGCTAACCGAGCGTTGATGGGATCGAATATGCAGCGCCAAGCAGTACCATTATTACGCCCAGAGCGTCCATTGGTTGGTACTGGCTTAGAAGCGCAGGCAGCAAGAGATTCTGGGATGGTGATTGTTTCTAAGACTGTAGGAGAGGTGAGCTATGTAGATGCCACTTCAATTAGAGTCAGAGACGGGTCAGGCAGAGAAACTGAGTACCCACTACAAAAATATCAACGCTCTAACCAGGATACTTGTTTAAACCAACGTCCCTTGGTGTTTGAAGGCGAAGACGTAAAAGTTGGTCAGATCCTAGCAGATGGCTCTTCAACGGAAGGTGGCGAACTAGCGTTGGGGCAAAACATCCTAGTGGCTTATATGCCTTGGGAAGGTTACAACTATGAAGACGCGATTCTCATCAGTGAAAGACTGGTTTCTGAAGACGTTTATACCAGTATCCACATTGAAAAGTTTGAAATTGAAGCGCGGCAAACAAAGTTAGGTCCTGAAGAAATTACCCGCGAAATTCCTAACGTTGGGGAAGATTCTCTGCGACAGCTTGATGAAACAGGCATTATTCGGGTTGGTGCTTGGGTAGAATCCGGTGACATTCTGGTAGGTAAAGTAACTCCTAAAGGGGAATCGGATCAGCCTCCTGAAGAAAAACTTTTGCGAGCTATCTTTGGTGAAAAAGCTAGAGATGTGCGGGATAACTCCCTGCGAGTACCAAACGGCGAAAAAGGTCGTGTGGTAGATGTGCGTGTGTTCACCCGTGAGCAAGGCGATGAGTTACCACCTGGAGCCAATATGGTTGTACGGGTGTATGTAGCTCAAAAGCGGAAAATTCAAGTGGGCGACAAAATGGCAGGTCGTCACGGGAATAAGGGAATTATTTCTCGAATTTTGCCTCTGGAAGATATGCCTTACTTACCAGATGGTAGAGCCGTTGACATTGTACTGAACCCATTGGGCGTACCTAGCCGGATGAATGTGGGTCAAGTGTTTGAGTGTCTGCTAGGGTGGGCTGGCGAAAATCTAGGATTGCGGTTTAAGCTGACTCCGTTCGACGAAATGTATGGAGAAGAGTCTTCCCGTAGTACCGTACACGGGTTATTACAGGATTCTGTTAAGAAAACAGGCAAAGACTGGCTATTTGACCCAGAAAATGCTGGCAAGACAGCAGTGTATGACGGTCGCACAGGCGAGGCGTTTGACCGACCGATCACGGTAGGTATGGGTTATATGCTGAAGCTGGTTCACTTGGTAGACGATAAGATTCACGCTCGTTCGACTGGTCCATACTCGCTAGTAACACAACAACCTTTGGGCGGTAAAGCACAGCAAGGTGGTCAGCGTTTTGGAGAAATGGAAGTGTGGGCGCTGGAAGCTTTTGGTGCAGCTTATACATTGCAAGAACTGCTAACAGTCAAATCCGATGATATGCAGGGTCGTAATGAAGCACTGAATGCGATCGTTAAAGGTAAGGCTATTCCACGACCTGGAACACCTGAATCTTTTAAAGTGTTGATGCGAGAATTACAGTCTTTGGGACTGGATATTGCAGTTCATAAGGTGGAAACCAAAGAGGACGGAACCAGTCGCGATGTCGAAGTCGATTTGATGGCAGATGTCTCTAACCGCAGGACACCGACCCGACCAACTTACGAATCTCTCTCCCGTGATGAACTGGAAGAAGATGAAGTTTAATTAGCTATTAGCCTTCAGCTATCAGCTATCAGCAAAGAAAATAGCACTTAAGACAATAAATTAAGGACTTATTTTTAAAAGCTGACGGCTGACGGCTGACGGCTGAATGCGATCGCTATTAAGTCGTTGACTTGAGTGTTTAAAAACTACACTCATGTGTACACAAGGAAGTAAAGAATGAGACATCAACTTGAGCAGCGTTTTGATTATGTCAAGATTGGAATAGCTTCTCCAGATCGAATTACTCAATGGGGACAGAGGGCGCTGCCTAATGGTCAAGTTGTTGGTGAAGTTACCAAGCCAGAAACAATAAATTATCGCACCCTCAAACCAGAGATGGATGGCTTATTTTGTGAGCGCATCTTTGGACCTGCTAAAGATTGGGAGTGTCATTGTGGTAAGTATAAGCGGGTGCGCCATAGAGGGATTGTTTGTGAACGCTGTGGTGTAGAAGTCACAGAATCCCGCGTGCGCCGTCACCGGATGGGATATATTAAACTGGCTGCGCCTGTATCCCACGTTTGGTATTTAAAGGGCATTCCTAGCTATCTCAGCATTCTGATGGATATGCCTCTACGTGATGTAGAGCAGATAGTTTACTTTAATGCCTATGTTGTTTTAAATCCTGGTAATGCTGAAAATCTGACTTACAAACAATTACTGACAGAAGATCAGTGGTTGGAAATTGAAGAACAGCTTTATAGCGAGGATACTCAACTTGTTGGTGTTGAGGTAGGAATTGGTGCTGAAGCACTGCAAAGACTGTTGCAAGATGTCGATTTAGAAACAGAAGCAGAAAAGCTGCGGGAAGAAATCAGCAACTCCAAAGGGCAAAAGCGTGCCAAGTTGATTAAACGCCTACGGGTGATTGACAACTTTATTGCTACTGGTAGTAAACCTGACTGGATGATCTTGACGGTAATTCCGGTGATTCCTCCAGATTTACGCCCGATGGTGCAGCTAGATGGTGGACGTTTTGCTACGTCTGACTTGAATGATTTGTATCGACGGGTAATTAACCGCAATAACAGGTTGGCAAGATTACAAGAAATTCTTGCGCCAGAAATTATTGTGCGTAATGAAAAGCGGATGCTACAGGAAGCTGTGGATGCGCTGATCGATAATGGTCGTCGGGGTCGGACGGTGGTTGGTGCAAATAACCGACCTCTTAAGTCGCTGTCAGACATTATTGAAGGTAAACAAGGTCGTTTCCGCCAAAACCTTTTGGGTAAACGGGTTGATTACTCTGGACGAAGTGTAATTGTTGTTGGTCCTAAGCTGAAAATTCATCAGTGCGGTTTGCCACGAGAAATGGCTATTGAGCTATTTCAGCCGTTTGTGATTCACCGCTTAATTCGTCAAGGGTTGGTGAATAACATTAAAGCCGCTAAAAAATTGATTCAGCGTGCCGATCCTAGTGTGTGGGATGTGTTAGAGGAAGTGATCGCTGGTCATCCAGTGTTACTTAACCGCGCTCCAACACTTCACCGCTTAGGTATTCAAGCATTTGAGCCAATTTTAGTTGAAGGTCGAGCAATTCAATTGCATCCGTTAGTATGTCCGGCGTTTAACGCGGATTTTGATGGTGACCAAATGGCGGTTCACGTTCCTTTGTCTTTGGAATCCCAGGCAGAGGCAAGATTGTTAATGTTAGCTTGTCATAACATTCTGTCACCAGCAACAGGTCGCCCGATTGTGGCTCCTAGTCAAGATATGGTGTTGGGTTGTTACTATCTGACCGCAGACAATCCTGCTGCTCAAGGAGGGGGCGATCGCTACTTCGCTAACTTAGATGACGTAATCTGCGCTTATAAGCAAAATCAGCTAGATTTACACGCCTACATCTGGGTGCGGTATGACGGCAGCGTAGCTGCTGAGGAACCGGATAACGAACCTGTTTCTGTAGAAACTTCGTCAGATGGCACAGTAACCAAACATTATAAATTTCGCCGTGTCCGTGAGTTAGCTGACGGTACGTTGATTCGTCAGTACATCCGCACCACAGCAGGTCGAATTATCTACAACAAAACGGTTCAAGAATCACTAATTGGGTAATTGACACTCTCCCGCTATGGCTTGCGCTGTAGCTGGAGATTCTTGCTTAACAGAGAAATGCTTTTGATGCAAGCACCAAGTAGTCCTACTTCCTCTCCACAAGCTTGAAATCCCGTATGCCCTACGGTATTTGGATATTTTGCCTTCACTACTTGTCCTAGCTATGTTGCTTGGTTTTCACAACTACAGGAGGTTCATTTGACTGATATTACTTTACCCCAAAATCCTTCAACCGTGAAAGGACTCCCACCACACTGTACTCATTTTGTGGTGAGATGAATCGCCGTTGAAGGATAGGTCACAGGTCAATGATCAATGATCAATTACTAATAAAATCAACTTTAAGGGTATTGACAAATGACGAAAGAAATGATTTTTAATAACCGAGTTGTTGATAAAGGTCAGCTAAAAAAACTGGTATCTTGGGCATTTAGCAGTTATGGCAGCGCCCGTACAGCCCACATGGCTGACCAACTCAAAGACTTGGGTTTTCGCTACGCAACTAAAGCTGGTGTTTCTATCAGTGTAGATGATTTGGTAGTGCCGCCAGTAAAACGAGCGATGTTAGAGGCGGCGGAAACAGAAATTCGCCTAACTGAGCAACGTTACTCGCGGGGTGAAATCACGGAAGTAGAACGATTCCAAAAGGTAATTGATACTTGGAACATTACTTCTGAATCCCTAAAAGACGAAGTGGTGCGGAATTTTAAAACGACCGACCCGCTTAACTCTGTCTATATGATGGCTTTTTCTGGGGCGCGGGGTAACTTGTCTCAGGTACGCCAACTGGTAGGAATGCGTGGCTTGATGGCAGACCCACAAGGGGAAATTATTGACTTGCCAATTAAAACCAACTTCCGAGAAGGTTTAACTGTAACGGAATATATTATTTCCTCTTACGGCGCTCGTAAAGGGTTGGTAGATACCGCACTACGGACAGCAGACTCAGGCTATCTGACTCGGCGTTTAGTAGACGTTTCCCAAGATGTAATTGTCCGCGAAACTGACTGTGGGACAACGCGGGGTATTTTCGTCAAGCCGATGGTTGATAACGATCGCGTTTTGATTCCGTTATCAGATCGCTTGCTGGGTCGAGTAGTGGGCGAAGATGTTATTCACCCGAAAACAGGGGAAATAATCGCCCAACGCAACCAAGAGATTTCTGATCCTTTGGCTGAAGAGATTGGACGGGCTGGGGTAGAGCAAGTATTTGCGCGATCGCCTCTGACTTGTGAAGCAGCAAGGTCTGTGTGCCAACTGTGCTACGGTTGGAGCCTTGCTCACGGTCATTTTGTAGATATGGGTGAAGCAGTAGGTATTATTGCTGCCCAATCTATCGGTGAACCAGGTACTCAGTTAACCATGCGTACCTTCCACACTGGCGGTGTGTTTACAGGGGAAGTAGCACGCCAAGTCAGCGCACCATTTGAGGGGATAGTACGTTTGAGCGGTGTGCGTAGCCGCCCTGTGAGAACTCGTCACGGGGAAGACCGCGAACAAGTAGAATTTGCAGCAGAATTGATCTTAGAACCGCTAGTTAAGGGTAACAAGAGGCAAACTGTCTCACTAACTGCGGGTTCACTGTTACTGGTGAAAGAAGGTCAAAAAGTAGAAGCCGGGGCGCTACTTGCAGAAGTAGCAATGGCTAAAGCTCGTCGCTCTACCGAAAAAGCGGTAAAAGATGTTGCTACCGGACTAGCTGGTGAAGTTGTATTTGCTGACTTAGTACCAGAAGAAAAAACCGACCGCCAAGGCAATACGACTCGCATTGCCCAAAGAGGAGGTTTAATTTGGGTACTTTCTGGGGAAGTTTATAACTTACCTACAGCAGCAGAACCAGTCGTCAAAAATGGCGATCAAGTGGAAATTGGTAGTGTCCTGGCAGAAACTAAACTTATTTCTGCTAATGGTGGTGTTGTCCGCATCCGAGGTGAGCGAGAAATTGACATCATCACAGCATCAGTTTTGCTTGACGAAGCACAAGTAAAAAGTGAAAGCAATGGTGGTCGGGAACACTATGTTATTTACACAACCGATAATCAACGCTTTTCCTTACTAGCTGCACCAGGTACAAAAGTCCAAAATCATGCAGTGGTGGCTGAGTTAGTTGATAATCGCTATCGCACCCATACAGGCGGCATTATTAAATATGCTGGAGTAGAAGTAGCCAAGCGAGGTAAAGCCAAGCAAGGTTATGAAGTTGTTCAAGGTGGCACGCTGCTGTGGATACCAGAAGAGTGCCATGAAGTCAATAAAGATATTTCTTTGCTGAATGTTGAGGACGGTCAATACGTCGAAGCTGGCACTGAAGTAGTTAAGGATATCTTCTGTCAAACTGGCGGAATTGTGGAAGTTGTGCAGAAAAATGACATTCTGCGCGAGATGGTAATTAAGCCTGGTGAATTACATTTACTTGATGATCCAGAAGCAGGACTTAAAGTGAATGGCAGCTTGGTTTATCCAGGGCAAGCAATTCTTCCTGGTTTACCAGAAGTTACAGAATTGCGGTATCTAGAGTATGTAGAAACTCCAGAAGGCGCAGCTTTATTGGTGCGACCTGTGGTGGAATATAAAGTTCCTGATGAGCCTAGCGTACCTTCTCAGGCATCAATTAATGAAGTTGGACGCGGCAAGATTGAACTGCGAGCTTTGCAACGCCTACCTTTTAAAGATGGAGAGCGGGTTAAATCTGTAGAAGGTGTTGAGTTGCTCCGTACCCAACTGGTGTTGGAGATGGATCTGGAAGCACTTTCTGCTCAAATAGCTGCTGATATTGAATTGGTTCCCGATCCTGATGGCAACGAAGGCGAATGGAAGTTGCAGTTAGTAATTCTGGAATCATTAGTTATTCGTCGTGATACTGCTGCTGATCCGCTTGGTGGTAGCACCGAGACGAGGATACTGGTGAAAGAGGGAGATGCGATCGCACCTGGTGCAGTTGTCGCACGTACAGAAATCCAGTGTAAAGAAGCGGGTGAAGTACGCGGTATTCGGGAAGGAGTTGAAGCAATTCGCCGGATCTTGATTATGCGCGAGAGCGATCGCATGACTGTTCCAGCCCCCAACTCAAAGGTTAAAGTTGGCACTATGCTTGTTGCTGGTATGCCACTAGCAGAAGGTCTACCTACACCGGAATCTGGTCAAGTGGTTGCCCGTAATGAAGATTCAGTGACACTCAGGATAGCTCGTCCTTACCGTGTATCCAATGGTGCGATTCTCCACATTGAGGATGGCGACTTAGTACAACGCGGTGACAACCTTGTGTTGCTAGTATTTGAACGCGCCAAAACTGGGGATATTATCCAAGGTTTGCCCAGAATTGAAGAACTCTTGGAAGCACGTAAACCCAAAGAAGCTTGTATTATGGCGCGACGTGCTGGTGTTGCTTCTGTAGTTTACAGTGACGATGAAGCAACCGAAGTCAAAGTGATTGAGCCTTCAGGCTTAATTCAAGACTACCCATTAGGACCAGGGCAGAACGTAATCGTTTCCGATGGTCAAGAAGTCATTGCTGGTGAACCACTTACAGATGGTTTATCCAACCCTCACGAAATCTTGGAACTGTTCTTCGAGCTACACCGTGAAGAACATGGGGTTTATGAAGGTGCGTTACTTGCACTCCAACAAGCGCAAGCGTTCCTAGTGAACGAGGTACAGTCGGTATATCAATCACAAGGTATTGAGATTTCCGATAAGCACATTGAAGTAATTGTGCGTCAAATGACCTCAAAAGTTCGCATAGATGATGGTGGCGATACTACCATGCTGCCTGGGGAACTTGTAGAACTGCGTCAGGTTGAGCAAGTAAATGAAGCGATGGCAATTACTGGAGGCGCTCCAGCAGAATACACACCAGTACTACTGGGGATTACTAAGGCATCGCTGAATACAGATAGCTTCATTTCTGCTGCTAGTTTCCAAGAAACTACTCGTGTCTTGACTGAAGCAGCAATTGAAGGTAAATCTGATTGGTTACGTGGATTGAAGGAAAACGTGATCATCGGTCGGTTGATTCCAGCCGGAACAGGATTTAATGCCTATGAAGATCCTGCGATGATGAGTAGTTCTACGGATTCCGATACTAGCAATGTTGGCGGTTTCTACGCTTATGGAGAAGTGGCTGGTATTGCTATAGATGATCCTCTAGATGTTGTTCTAGATGACCGGACAGCCCGTAACTATAGCTTGGATGAAACGGCCCCTGGTTTTGGGATTGTTGGTCGTCCTAGCGCCGATGTCGTTGGCGGTGATAGCTTAACATTAGGCAAACCTCCCGCCTTTGGTGCAGGCTTCTCAGATGAGATAGATGATGAATTAGATGATGAGATAGAAGACTTCGATGAAGATGATTTTGAGGACGACGATGAAGAGGAAGATGAGGAATAATTAGCTTTTAGCAGTTAGCTATTAGCGTTGAGAAAAAACAACAAAAATCAGCCTGAGATTTATACTCTTTAGCCCTCCTTAAACAGGTAGGGCTTTTTCTATTAATCAGGACTTCAGCGATCGCAGATAGCAATTGTACATAGATTATGTCTGCGAGGCAAATAATTCCTTTACCCTTGTCATTCAACTCTCTTTAGGCATATATTGATAACCAGTTTCAGAGAGAAATGCCATGAGATTGAAAAGACGGAAAATACTGTATGGGCTGACTACTATTGTGGGATTATTCAGCTTTAAAAATAGTATTCAGCGAGTGCAGGCACAGTCTAGTCCCATAGTCGGTAGCAATAAAAATTTACTTGCTACAGGCACTTTAAATTCGCTACCAGACAATACTACCTATCCTGAAATTATTGAGTACAGCTTAGATGGTAAATCTCAACTTCAGCAATCTTCTGCTCAAAAAGTTGTTCTCGACAATTTAAGCCTAGCCTCTAACAACAATCGAGAACAAATTTATCAAGCATTTCTTAAAGCTGCCGCAGGTGGTAAAGAAAACCAACCTGTGCTGATGTATCAAGGTATTAATACTTCACCATACTCTAAACAAATTAATGATTATCCCACTCGGTTAATGCAGAGACCGGATGGTAAAAATCTAGTTAGTGGAAATCCAGTAAATGCTACATTTAGTCCTTATCCAGCCCTAGGAGAAATTCCTCGCATTAATGAGCAAGGCTTAAGTTTTATTCATCCAGATATTAAGGAAGCTTGCGTTTGCGTCGGTAGTTTTGACAAAACAGGAAAATTTCTAACTAAATGGTTGGGAAGAAATGCTCTGGCGTGTGATGAATTTTGGAGTAGTACTAAAATTATTGCGTTGCTTAATCTGGTTTCTCGCGCTAATAGAAGAAATCCTACAGTAGATTTTGATTCCTATAGTATTAGAGGTATAGACACATCTGGAAATAAAAATACATTTCGGTTTCAAGATTTAGCTAGAGATATAGTTAGCTACGAAAAAAAAATTGCTACTTCAAATTCTCTGGGTGCAATGTTTAAGAGATTTTCTCTTCCCCTAGATTTAGAGAAGTGGCTTAAATTTGTTACAGGTAATCAGGATTTGATATTTCGTGGTAGATATGGTGAAAAGTCTTTTATTGAGCAACCAGAGTTAGTTGATACAACCACCAAAAAGGTAATTTTGAATGCTGATCAACAGCTTCCGAGATGGCAGTGTAATGCTGTATCTGCTTATGATTTAACACGGTTAGTATCCATGTTGGGTTGGCATAATTACATACCCAGACAATCGCGATTACCAGACGCAGAGTGGAAAAGTCTTAAAACTGTCATTACTGCGATGGGAGCAGATCCGGCTCGTTTAACTGATTTAGCTATTCAAGTACTAGGTTTACAAAATGACATTGAATCTGTAGCGATTATTTCCAAACTCGGCAATGGGAATACTGCTACTAGGGAGAGAACTGAAGCTGTCTATGTAGCACTGGTACACTTTGTAGATAGCCGTCCAAAAGCATTAGGAAAGCCAGCTAAGTTGTTCACCTTTACTAT